>NZ_JBFSVA010000009.1:0-173985 GCF_041467655.1 Vibrio sp. 10N.247.311.49 | reverse complement strand
GAGATGCGAGATGCGAGATGCGAGATGCGAGATGCGAGATGCGAGATGCGAGATGTGATATTGATATGGCCCCTAAAAAGTAGACACAGGGGTTGTCCCGTATTTAATCAACACGGGACAGATAAAGTAGGGAGAGATTAACGCTTTAAGTCGATGTAAATCTGCTCTACCTTGGTACGAGCCCAATCTGTTTTACGCAAAAACTTTAAGCTCGATTTAATGCTTGGGTCTTTTTTAAAGCAGTTGATGTTCACCATGTAACTCAACTCTTCCCAACCGTAATGTTCAACCAATTCAGTCAGTAGCTTCTGTAGCGTGATACCGTGAAGTGGATTATTGTCTTGTGTCATGAGATGTTCTCGCCATTTATTTGAGCCAAGTATACCAGTTTCGCTTTATGAATTATCCGACCATTTGAGTTCGTAATCGGTGTGGATAATCGAAAGCTCTTCTCTACCTGTATCACCAAACAATTTAACTTGAGTCTGCATCCATTCTTCGAAGCGTTTTATCTTTTCTCGATGGAAGTAACCTGGAGGCGCGCGTAAAAAGTAATTGTATTTAGGCTTCAGCGCGATATTACCGATTCGGACGAGTTTCTTTTCCTGCAAATAGCGATACACCAAGCTGTGCTTAACCAAGGCAACGCCCTGAACGGATAATGCACCCTCTAAAACAAAATGTGAGCCGTCAAATTGCAATGATGAACGTCCTGCCTTCGCCCCAGCAACGTCTAACCATAGATTCCAATCCATATCAGGCCAACGGTCTTCAATCAGTTCCGCTTTATGCAGATCGTCGATGTCATAGATACCGTGTTTCTCTTGATAGATAGGGTGACAAACCGGGTAAATGACCTCGTCCATCAACCAGCGTGATTCGATGTTAGGGTAATTTCCATGACCATATCGAACACAGATATCGACATTAGAATCTTCAAATGTGACTAGCTTATTGGTCGGCTCAATTAACATAGATAGATCAGGGTGGCGATCGCGAAAGTTGCCAATTCTCGGTACGAGCCAATGCTGAGCAAAGGAAGGTACGGTAGAGATCGATAGCTGAGTGGGATTAGGATCTTGGTTGATGCGTCTTACCCCATCTTGAATATGAGCAAAGCCTTTCTTAGCTTGCAGGTAAAGCACTTCACCTTCATGAGTGAGTACTATTTTTCGGTGCTGACGAATAAACAGGTCTGCGCCTAACCATTCTTCAAGTTGGCGAATTTGTTGGCTGACTGCTGCAGCCGTGACAAATAGCTTTTCTGCTGCAAGCTTAAAACTGCCTGTTTCAGCCGCAGTATAAAAATAGTATATCCCTTGGAAAGGTGGGGTGCGCGCTCTCACATTAGTTTTCCTTAACTGAATGCCAGTATCTATCGTTTGTCGATGTTGCTCTGTTGATTAATTATTGACCATAACAAAACAAAAGATCAACAGGAGAAAGGCTATGAATACGATCACAGCAACAGCAAACACCAACCATTCATTTTTTTCATCATTATCAATTAAGAAATTCTATTCTAAATTAGGCCTGTACTTTCAAAATCGTAGAACCAGAAAGCAACTGTCTGAGCTACCCGATTATTTACTTAGAGATATCGGGATTACACAGGAACAAGTTGATAAGGAACTGAAAAAATCGTTTTGGGAGTGAGTGGGAGTGTTAGGGGAGGGACTGGCTAATCTAAGGTTGAGCGTACTTTGCTGCCAAAAAAGGAGCCATAATGGCTCCCTCTCGATTTTAATTATTCTTCCCAAACCACCAATTTATCTTTCGGCCAGTTATGGCCAACTTCATGGTATTTCTGCTCAAGGATATGTCGCTTGATTTTGAGAGTCGGGGTTAACACGCCATTCTCAATGCTCCATGGTTCCTTAATCATCAATACACCTTTGATCTTCTCGTGTGAACCAAGCTGCTCGTTCATTTTCTCGATAACGCGCTTTGTCGTTTTCTCATAGCGAGCTCGATCGAAATTAGGGAAGTCATGCGGTACCACAAGTAGGATTGGACCAGGTAGGCCAAGACCTATCAAACACATCATTTCTACGCGGCTGTACTCAAACAGTTTGTTTTCGATTGGTACAGGGGCAACAAACTTACCTTTAGCGGTTTTAAAGGTATCTTTCTTACGCCCACGAATCGTTAGGTAACCTTCACTATCGATATCACCGATATCACCGGTATGAAGCCAACCATCCGAGTTAAAAGACTCTTGGGTTGCAATATCATTCTTGTAGTAACCAGAGAATAAGCCTTTGCCTCGAACTAGAATCTCTTCATCTTCAGCTATTTTGAGTTCGATCCCTGGACCTGCATTACCAACCGTACCAATTTTATCGGCTCTGAATGGGTAATTGAGCGTGCTGTAGGCGAAAGACTCTGTCATGCCCCATGCCTCGGTAATGTGCAGGCCAACGCTCTCATACCATGCGAGTAGAGCAGGTGATACAGGGGCAGAACCACATCCAAGAACGCGAGCTTGGTCTAACCCTAAGCCATCAGCAAGTTTCTTCTTAATGATGTTGTTGATAAACGGAATCTTCAGTAAGAAGTTCAGTTTCTTCTGTGGCAATTTGTCTTGGATTCGCTGCTGGAACAGAGTCCATAAGCGAGGAACTGAAATAAACAGCGTAGGGCGATGCATTTTCACATCATCAATAAAGGTGTCTAAAGATTCAGGGAAAGCCGTAACCACGCCCCCCATCACTGAAGAACCAAAGATGTAAACGCGTTCTGTAATATGAGCAAGCGGTAGGTAAGAAAACAGGCGGTCGCCAGGTTGGATTCCTATATGGTCAATCAACCTTTGAACAGACCAAGTAAACGCGCCGTAGGTGAGCATTGCGCCTTTTGGTAGCCCTGATGTACCCGATGTATAAACAAGTGACATCAGCTTATCGTCGTGATGCTGAGGACGTTTGGTTGATGGTTCATGTGTATCAATGAGCTGCTCGAAAGTGTGTTGGCACTTCGCTGCGCTGTCGTATGGCAGTGAAATACTCACTAAGCTCGGATTGTCATCAAGTACTTTTTGAGTGGCCTTAGGATCGTCAAGCTTACCCGCAATCACAATTTTACTTTCACTGTGTTCAATACAGTACTGAATGGTATCTGCACCCGCTGTTGGAAAGATTGGGACGCTGACAAAATCTCCTAACATCATGGCAAGATCGCAGATGAACCACTCTGCACAGTTTTTCGATACGAGAGCGACTCGATCGCCAGGTTGGGCTCCGAGTCCTTCTAATGCTGACGCCAGTTTCAGAGCTTTGTCGGCTACTTCTTTATAAGTAAACTCGACAAATTGGCGGTTAATAATCTGTTTCAAATAGACTTCATCTGGGCGTTCTTCTGCCCATTTTAAAATCATGTCATTGGGTGTAGGGAGAGCTGTTGCTTGTTCTTGGCTAAACTCGTTAGGCTGAATCATTGTCTAACTCCATGTTTTTCGCTAAGTTATTTTTGGTTGTTTTTGTTAAAATCATGTTAAATGTACCATGATTTTTTCTTTTAGGGAGTAAAATTAGCGTTTTCTGTTATCTGTGCAGGCACGTCTGTAGCTTGCAGGGGTTACGCCCGTCCTTTTCTTAAAAATTCTTGAAAAATACGACACATCCTTGTAGCCACATTGATAAGAAATTACAGCTATTTTTGATTCGGTATCCGCTACGTGTAAGTCCACGGTTTATTATAAGATATTATCGAAACAACCCTGCCACTGTATTCAATTACCAGAGCTGTTATCAATTCAAATTTTAGGTTAGAAATTTAATGATCGCCATCGCCATATAAGAATATATGCATCAGTTGAGCAAGGCTTGGTATTGCTTGTTTAGTTTGTACACTTTTGCTACGTAAGTTCTTGTTTCTGCAATACGTAATTGTGTTGTTAGCATTGTATATAACTCATCAACTGATAACTTATTGATATTTTTGGAGAATGAACTGATGTCTTTATCACCGAAGGAGTATTTCATTAGATTAGATAAGCCACAGTTATAGGAAGCAATTGCTAGTAGTCTTCTCGCGCTAGAGGAGCGAATGTTGTTGAGATACTTCGTCTCCAAGAGATGCAAATAAGCGGTCCCTACATCAATATTGAATTCAGGGATAAAGAGATCTTGTGCTCTGATAGGTCTATTGTCATAAAGTTCGCGTGAAACTTCAGCAGCCCCACCATTAACAAGAATTTGCATTAATCCAATAGCAGAGGCGTGGGAAACAGCATTTGGGTCGAAGAAACTTTCGGCGTGTATCATAGCAACGATTAATGATGATGGAATTTCCCACTTTGTTGCAGAACGCTCAATGTGAGTTTGATATATTGTATATTTATTGCTGACGCTGTCAGTGATTTTATGGGATAGAAGTACGGGTGGATCGGTCTTGGAAGCTCGTATTTCGTGTATTCTTTTGCTTTTCGGAACCACAATTCGCTGCAATCTTTGATTTTCTTGCAGTTCTTCATAAGAGTTTATCGAGTCTCTCATATAAGTCACTTTCGCTGAGATCTCACTATTAAAACTAATTAATATCAATGAAGCTGAAAGACAGAGATACTTCATATTTTAATAGAGCTGTTGTTCATGTTTCATAGGTGATAGGTACTTCTTAGTCTGTTATGAATCCACTGATGATATTTTCCAAACTCACTGTGCAATGGCCAGATCATGGACGCATATATTTGCTTACCAAACAATTGAGTATCACTGGGTATTTTTATTAATTTGTTCATTACTGTTTTGGTTTCAATGATATGCTGTGGAAGAAGGGCTATCCCTTTCCCTGCGCTACAGAGTTCAAGGATAGTACTAATATCATCCAATACCCAAATGTTATGGCTTGAAATGATGGAATAATCAATAATATCTTTATATCCATCAAGCAATAACAATCGATTGTTTTTTGAATTGAATTTTGAGTTTTGAACGACTTCTTTACTCGCCACCCAAATGCAATTAACTAAAAATAATTCTTCTATATTAAAGTTATAGATGGTTTTGTGATAGGGGTTTCCTATCGCGATATCAATTTTCTTACGATTGATATAATCACCTAAAATATAGCTTGGTTTTGTTACAACGTTTATCTCAACTTCTGGAAACTCCTCAGAAAATTCAATAAGAGCATTTCTTACATTTGAATTTAGCATTAGTAGGTCAATACCTACTTTTATTTTTGTTAAATTTGAATTTGATAGATTTTTAGCAATGTTACTTAACTCTTTATGTTTGCTTATTATTGGTGTGGTTAGCGCATATATTTTTTTTCCTTTATCGGTTAATGATACCGTGTGACCACCTCTATCAAAAAGAAAATATCCTAAATCTTGTTCTAGATTTTTTATCGCTCCACTTATCGTTGATTGCGATTTACCTAGTTTCCTCGCAGCACAACTGAACGAACCTTCAGAGGCAACAGTATGAAATGAGATTAAATTGTCTAAAGTGAGCCTCATATATCCCTCCTGCAGACTTTGCACCGTAAGTATTAGGCTAATACTAATAATTTGAATTGGCATTATTTGAAATTAAAATGTGACGAAGATCACACTTTGACTTTAGGTGCAATAAACTTAATTTTCAAGGATAAATATTAATTTAGAAGCTAAATCCCTTTAAATTAATTAGATAGGTAATATGAAAAAATAACCACTTTTAAATCGCGTGTATTTTGGGTTTGGATATCGGGGAAACCGATAGTAACCGAATGTGAGAAAGTGATCTGATTACTAAGATCTAATTGCTTTGCACTAGAAGCATGAAAAAAGGATGGCATCATGATTACTAAACTTTACGTGTATACGACAAATTTTATTGCTGATCTAAGAAAAGACGAGAGAGGTGTGACAGCTATTGAATATGGTTTGATTGCTATTGCAATGGCTGTTTTGTTAGTGACAGCTTTTTTCAGCGATAAAGGTTTCGTTGATGAACTGGCTCTTGGGTTTAAAAACTTGGGTACAGAATTAGGGCAGGAAGCGAAGCTTCTTAAAGAATAATTAACCTAATATTAGTCCTTAAGAAAAATTATTTATGGGACAGATTAAATACACAGAGCACATGCTTTTGTGCTCTTTATTATTATTGCTTTCATATGTTGTATTTTCAGATTTAAAGTTTCGTCGGATTAGTAATAAAGCAGTTGGGTGTGCTTTGTTTCTATCTATGTTAATTGGTCATAATCATTTCTCTATTGAGTATATTTATTCATTAGCGTTTTTGTATTTTGTGCTTTTGATTATATATGGTTTAAAAGTGATCGGTGGCGGAGACATTAAATTAATGGCTGCATTGAGTTTAGCAACCCCCTCAAGCTTTTGGCCTTATACATATGTAGTAATAACTGTTATCGGAGGCTTGTTAGCTCTGGTTTATTTGATTCTCCAATTCATAGATAATCGGTTTCAATTAGGACTAATTAAACTTTTCGGAATTCCGTATGGTATAGCAATATCTTTCGGGTTTGTCTTTTCGATAATGCAGTACATCTATGTGGGAGAAGTGTAATGCGTTCCAGATTAGCCATTATCATTGCTTTGATTGCAATAGGTTTAGGGGTATACGGTTTACTTTTAAATCCGAACGACAATCAAACTAAAAATGCCGTTACCTCACCTAAAAAAGAAGACGTTTACGTCCAAATTTGGCGTGCGAAGACAGATCTAGATAGAGGCAAGCCTGTGTCTTCTGAGCAGGTCGTTAGAGAACAAGTCTTGTTAGATTTGGCTCTAGAAAAAGGCGTACGCTCAGACGTTGAACTCGATTTTTCCCCCTCTACGTTAC
Organism: Vibrio sp. 10N.247.311.49; assembly: GCF_041467655.1. Lineage (NCBI taxonomy): Bacteria > Pseudomonadati > Pseudomonadota > Gammaproteobacteria > Vibrionales > Vibrionaceae > Vibrio > Vibrio sp. 10N.247.311.49. The sequence continues at coordinate 167,194 of NZ_JBFSVA010000009.1, read as the reverse complement.
TGAACCGAAATATAACTGCGGGCCGTTTAGTGATGCCTGAATTTCAAGTAGCAAAAGGAAATGCAGGCTATATAGATTTGTTGATTTCTGACGGAAAAGAGCCGTTTCCTCTCCAGGTGAGCCGTGAAAATTTGGTCGCCGGTTATATCAGACCTGGTGTCTTTGTAGACATACTAGCAATAAGCTCTCCTCAAGATAATCTCTCTGTAGAAGAAGCAACAATTGAGTATACAGGGGTACATGCAAAACATTTACTAAGAAATGCCAAAGTGCTGGGTGTAGAGCAAAACGAAGAAAGTGACTCTTTGATAAGAGCCGATACTCAGGCAAGCCAAGAAGACGCCATTATCATAATATTAGAGATAGATCCTACTGATATAGCAAGACTTTCTATCGCCGAGAAGACGATGCACCTTGAAGTATATCGTTCTTATGAATATGAAAAGCCGGTTCAGGCTGATGTACGAAATGTTATTGAAAACTACAGTGGAGTTGCAGAGCTAAGAGGGGCAAGTCGTTTATCCAATCAGGGAGATGAACTCTAATGAAAATACAAAAACTCTTAGAGTTATTACCTAAATACTGGTTGATAGTGTTATGCATATCGCTTTCATTCAAAGCGAACGCAGATACCTACATAACTCAAAATGACGGTCATCACATTCGAGTTGGTGAGCCGATATCCACAGTTTTCATTAGTGCTCCTGATATTGCTGATTATAACGTCGTGGATGAGAACACAATCGTTGTATTCGCTAAGGAAATAGGCCAATCAAAGATAATTATTTATGGAGAAGGTAAGAAGATTTTGCTTTCCGAGCGTATCGTTGTCGATATTGACTTGAGTCACGTACGAAGACAGTTGCGCGCTTTCTATCCAAATCTTGATATAAAAATAGAGTCTATTGGTGAGCAGGTCGTTGTCAGTGGTGTCGTAAATAGTGAGGAAGAGCGTGACAATATATACCGTCTAATCGCTACATTGCTGTCTAGGGATAAAGTAGCTCGATATGAAGATACTCAGCAATTCACGTATGAGAGTGAAACTATCTCTGTACCAGAATCTGAATCGCTCATATTTGCAAGAAACATGACGTGGGATGGAATCATTGAACAACTGAAAGTAGCTTCTGTACAGCAAGTTAACGTTAAAATTTCGGTGGCTCAAGTAACTGAAACCTTTGGGCAAACTATTGGTGTTGATTGGTCAAGTGTTGGGGCTAACGTTGGGGAATTTTTATTCCAACAATTTGATGCCGCAGACTTGACGACAGTTATTACTGCTTTGGGGAATGAAAATATAGCTCAAATCCTTGCTGAACCAAATTTGACGGTTGTTTCTGGAGAGTCGGCAAGTTTCCTAGTTGGTGGTGAGATACCCGTTATTGTCGCTACTGGTGACGCTATTAACATTACTTTCCGTGAATATGGTGTTCGCCTCGGGCTTACGGCAAAGGTACATAGTGACGAAAGAATTCGCATGCAACTTATGCCGGAAGTGAGTGAAGTTGAACGTTATATTCAAGCAGCAGGCATTGAAGTTCCGCAATTGGCTACCCGACGCGCAATGACAACTGTTGAGTTAGGAGATGGTGATAGCTTTGTCTTGGGTGGTTTAATGAGTAGTTCTGACTTAGAAGAGCTACAGAAAACACCGTTGCTCGGAGACATTCCATTACTTGGTGCTGCATTCAGAAAATCAAACACGGATCGTCGTCGTACCGAGTTGATCATTGTTGCAACCGTTAATCTGGTTAAACCATTAAAAAGTAAAGATGTTCAAATTCCACAAATACAGCGCACATCGACCTTTTACCGTTGGTTAAATATTGGAGATCCGACTCCGGCCATCAAAGGGAATGAGCCGGCAATTGAGTTGCTTTCTGAAGGAGGGTTTATCCGATGAGACATTGTTTATTTGCTGTTTTATTTATATTGCTGCTCTCTGGTTGTACTGAACGTTACTTCAATGGAAAAGGCGTGGAATATTTGGTTTACCCAGAAACGCACACTTATACATTTACTGTGATGTCATTGAGAGAGACGCAGGCGCAGCTTGTAGGTTTGTTGCAGAAAGTGCAGGAGGTTGATCCTGGAGCTTCATATCTATTTGAGTATCGTACCAATCAAGGTAAACAAGTTGTGACCAAAGCTGTCGCCTATTTTCCTAGTCTCCCTTTGGCAGCTGAATCATTTGTGATTCAACAAAACGGAAAACAGAGTAAAGATCTTAAAGTTACGATCACTTATCACGCTCTAGTGACCCAAAAGTGTGATATTCCCCAAATAGAAGGCTCGGAATTTAGCCGTAATTGTTTCTCTGAGGCAGCGAGAGTTCGTCAGGTCGCTCACAAGGAAAGATTGGTAGAGGGAATCTAGTTATGTTTGATCTCGTCAAAAATATAAAAGACACAACACCTCAAGTTGTTGAGCTAACGAATGGCCCTGCTAGTTGTGCTCTGATTTATCAATCAAAAGAATGCTCAGATTTAGTCAAAGAGATGTTTCAATTTGAGGGATGGAATGAGCCGCATTGCATTAAGAGGGAAGCTTTGTCTCCCAAGTTCTATTCTGAACAAACGGATAATATCGTCATACTCGATCTAACAGAATCCCAAGATATCTTGGTTGATGCTCAGGAAATAGCAAGTAAATTACCAACACGAAAAGGCGTTATTGTTATTGGCGGGCAAGACTCTATCTCGACTCTTAGAGATCTAAAAGAGATGGGATTTTATTACTTACTCTGGCCGATAAATAAGCTCGAGTTCTCTGATTTTGTTATGAATGTACATAAAAATTTAGAGACATATACCGGAGTTAGTAAAAAACGAAAAGCTAAGAGGGTAGCTGTTGTTGGTAGTAAGGGAGGGATTGGTACTTCCTTTATCACTGCTGAACTAGGCTCTAAATTATCATCGCAAAATATTGATACGATTTTGGTCGATCACCAGTACAGTGATTCGAATATTGATGTGTTAATGGGGTTAGAAGATTTTCGCTCAAAAGCAATTGATGAATTTGCTGTTCCTATTCATGAGTTAGACACCGAAGGTGCGTTGTCATATTTGACTAAAGTTCGTAAATCATTTCGCTTACTTGCTCTTCAAGGAGAGAGTAATCAAGATAAAATATTTAATTACAACCAGATATTATGTGAACTGATGAGCCGAAATACCAACTTCATTATCGAAGACTTTTCGGGCAGCATAGATTTCAGAGTTGACCCTCAGCTACTCGTGGAAACTTATGATGTTATTGTCGTGGTTTTTGAGCCTTCAGTTTCTTCTATTCGCAACGCAAAATCTCTCCTAGAAACGTTAGAGCAAAAACAGATTTCAATCGGTAAGCGAATCCGAGTCGTTACTTTTGCTAATCATCATCGTCCTGAAAGTACATTCGTTATAGAGCAGTCAGACCTAGATAAATATCTTGGTGCGAAAGTTGATCTAAATATGGTGTATTGCAAGAAGCTTTCTCATTTGCTGATTGAAGGTAAGCGTGCTCATAAGCATGAACGAAGCGTCAATAATGCGATTGAAGAACTGACGAGCCTAATTAATGGACAAAGCTCTGGCAAGCCACATGGCTGGCTATCTCGATTGGTGGGTAGATGAGTTCTAATAAAGAGATTTATTCGTCATTTCGGATGCAGATCTTTGAGGCTTTAGATGTAGAGGCTATTCAGGGTATGTCTCGAAGCGAGCTTGAAGTTCAAGTCAAAAGTGCAGTAGATGTACTTGCTCAAAGTTATGAACGTCCCGTAACCACGATGATGCGTTCTAGTATTGTCAAAAGTATGTTGGATGAGTTATTTGGCTTAGGACCAATTCAACCATTAGTCGATGATAATGCTATCACTGATATTATGGTTAATGGACCAAATAATGTTTTCTTTGAAAAGCATGGCAAGATTGAGCGTTCGGATATTACTTTTGTTGATGAGGCCCAACTATTAAATATAGCTAAACAGATCGCTTCGCGCGTTGGTCGACGTGTCGATGAACTTTCTCCAACTGTTGATGCTCGCCTAGCTGACGGGAGTCGGGTTAATATCGTCATCCCTCCAATTGCTCTTGATGGAACGACGATATCGATTCGGAAGTTCAGAGAGCAAAATATTGATTTAGAATCGTTGGTGGAATTTGATTCTATGTCATTTGATATGGCTAGAGTTCTTTCTATCGCATCACGGTGTCGACTTAATATACTTATTTCTGGAGGGACGGGCTCTGGTAAGACAACATTACTTAACGCTCTTTCACAATACATTAGCGATGACGAGCGTATTGTCACTATCGAAGATGCGGCTGAACTTCGCTTAGAACAGCCGAATCTAGTTCGCTTGGAAACGAGAGTCGAGAGTATAGAAAGTACAGGTTTGGTTACGCAGCGAGATTTGGTTATTAATGCTCTGCGGATGCGACCCGATAGAATAATTCTTGGGGAGTGTCGTGGCTCAGAGGCATTTGAGATGTTACAGGCAATGAACACCGGTCACGAAGGCTCTATGTCAACCTTACACTCCAATTCTCCTAGAGATGCTATTGGCCGTGTTGAGTCTATGGTCATGATGGCGAACCTAAACCAACCGCTAGATGCGATTAGACGAGCAATAGTTAGTGCGATCGAAGTTGTTGTCCAGGTGAACCGACTTAGAGACGGAACGAGAAAGGTCACTAGCATATCAGAAATTGTCGGCCTAGAGGGTGACAGCGTTGTGATGGAAGAAATTTTTGCTTTTCAGTATGACGAGGTCAATTACGGCGAGGTAGTTCGAGGTAAGTTCACAACAGAGGGGATAATGCAGCGGTCGCAACTGGTTAAAAAAGCGCATTTCTATGGGTTATATGATGAGTTGATGCAGTCATTTAGAGGTGAGGGTTCATGAATATATTGTGGCTGTCTCTCATACTATTTGGTTTTGCGTGCTTTTTACTTATCCCGAGTAAGAAAGGAAAAGTTAAAAACTATTTTCCGGCAGCTCAAACTGATGATGAGGGTATTGACGCGATTAATTTCCAATCTCTTATTGGCAAAAAACGCTGGTCTGAGTTTAAGCATGATCTCTCTCCCACCATAGAGGTACTTGGTCCAAGAGGTAACTTTATTGCGATTGTATATGTCATTCTCTCGGTTTGGGTTTCCTACCTTATTATCTTTAATTTCTTAACCTTAAACTCTTATCTCTACTTTGCCTTGCTGGCCTGCTTCTTAATTTTTACCGGTTATCAATACTTAAAAAATAAAAGACGTCGAAATTTTGAGCAAACGTTTCCTGATGCACTAAATATTCTTATGAGTGCGGTAACTGCTGGCGAAAGCTTGATGCAGGCATTTTGTTTTGTTGGTGACAATATGTCAGGAGAGATCGGTCGGCAGTTTAAAGATATGGGGGAGCGTTTGAAGTTGGGTGAGAATGCAGAGCATGTTCTTAAGCGATCGTGTCGCGCATTTCCTTATCCTGAGTATATCTTTTTTACTATTACTATCCGAGCTAACTTAAGTCGCGGTGGTCAGCTCAAAGGTGTATTGGCTAGGTTGATTCGAGTCCTTGTTGATGCGCGAACCATGGAGATGAAAAAAATGGCAATGACCTCGGAAGCTCGAATTTCAGCTAAAGTGGTTGCCGCAATTCCAATTATTTTTGTATTAATAATAAGTCAAATTCATCCAGCAAATATCGATTTTATTTTAAATGATCCTGAGGGTAGGTGGATTCTTTATTATGTGGTTGGTAGTGAGGTCTTGGGATTATTCATTGTTTGGTTGCTAGTTAAGAGGGTCAAGTTATGATTACCTACGGAATTGTGGCTTTGGTCATCATACTTTCAGTACTTTTCATTGATTTGTATTTTGTTAGCCGAAAGAAAAAGCGAATGGATAAGTTTTTTGGATTAAACAAAAGAAAAAGTAATACACATAAAATGGGGAGTTTCCTTGTTAAGTTTGGTAAGGAGAATCGTAAAGAGTTGGAGCAGAGACTCAAAGATGCGGGATTTCACACCAAAGGTCTCGCTATACTTTACTTCCCATTTAAAATTTTCTTGATCGCAGTTTATACAATCTATTTACTTTGGTTAGATATATCTTTAATGAACTTAGCGTTATATGGATGTTTAGGAATACTAACGATTGTAATTTTACCTGATATGATACTTGATTTAAGAAAAAAGATAGTGGTGAAAAGAATATCAAAAAACCTACCATATTTATTGGATATGATGGCTGTTTGTGTCCAAACCGGAATGACAATAGAAGCTTCATTTTCTTATTTAGCTAAGGAACTTCAAGGTTTTGATAAAAACTTATGTTATCAAGTTAAAATTACTGCCGACTCCGGGAAGATTAAAGGTATTGATAGGGCTCTTAATGATTTATCTAATCGACTTCCCGCTCCAGAAGTTTCTAGTTTTGTTTTAACCATTATCCAAAATATACAGTATGGTTCTTCCGTTGCGAATATACTAGCAGATCTTGCGGAAGATATGCGAAAGATGCAATTGCTTAATATAGAGGAGAAGATGGGGAAGTTATCTGCGAAAATGAGTATTCCATTAATTTTACTAATCATGTTCCCTATCGTGATACTTATTTTGGCTCCGGGCGTGTCACAGATGAATTTTAATTTAGGTGCACAGTTATGATTATTTTAAAAACTATGGTGTTACTATTTTTCTTTATTCTATCCGGTTGTGTGTCAAATTCACCACAACCAGGTAGTGAAGGCTATGCAGATATAGAGAGTTTGAAGAAAATAGGAAACTACGAAGGTTTAGTTGATGCTTATAAGTACGAACTTTCTCAAACCCCAAATGACTTTAAAATTATGCAATCCTTAGCGCTAGCCTACTTTGAACTTGGGGATGTTGAATCCTCTCGGTTTTATTCAGATTACTTGATTAGTCAGGGTGTAGTAAATCAAGATTTACTGCAATTAAGAGGGGAGATTTACCACCACGATGGTTTAGATAATTTGGCGGTAGACAGTTTTAGAAAATCTGTTGAGATAGGCAATGAAAGCTCTGATGTTCAAATGATGATGGGGATTTCCTATTGTATGCTGGGAAGATACCCTCACGCTGAAAATGCATTTAATAGAGCTCGAATGAAAGGCTATGATGATATTGCGGTTAAAAATAATTTAGCCATGGTTAAGTTTGCCGAAAATAAATATTCAGAGGTTGTAAGAATTCTCTCTCCTGTTTACAACAGAAACCCAGCAAATAAAAAAGTCAGAGCTAACCTAGCTATTGCATTTATTAAATTAGGTGATATGCGAAGTGCTGAAAAGTTACTCGGTGAAGAGTATTCACAAAGAGAGCTACAACAAATAGCTAGAGTGATCTCCCCGCTCAACTTAGAGTAGGTGGTTAATATGAAATGGTTGAAGTGTAAATATAAAGAAAGAGGAGTAACCACGGTAGAGTTTTCTCTTGGTGCGATTGTTTTAATTGTTGCAACTGTGATGATATTTGAAATGGGGTATCGTATTTATGCAATTAATTTACTCGAATATTCTTTGAGGGAATCAGTAAGAGCTGCAGCAGTACATCAAGGATCTTCTTCATATAATAGCTATGATACTGTTTTGAAGTCGGTAAAAAACTCCCCAGATGCCTTATGGTCATTTCTCTCCCCTAAAGACGAATTTGAGGTGTCTGGACTTTATTATAAAAGTTATGCGGATTTCATTTCAAATGTCAGTGCATCAGACGCGGAGCTCGTCCTTAATGATGAAGGGTATAATATTGCTGAGATCAAGTTAGTTTATAACCATAAACCAATTTGGCCATTTTTTTTACAACAAGAAGAGCCGATAGAAAGAACGATTGTGCTAACCCTAGAGCACGAGGGGTGGGAGTGATGAATATGACCAAACATACGTCTTTTCATAAATGTAAAGGGTCGTTCAGTATAGAGTTATTTTTGGTACTGATTGTACTTATTGCACTTTTCTACTTCATGACTGATGTAAGCCATAAGCTTATAGTTCGTGCTCAACTTGATCGAGCTTCCTTCTCTATCGTAAATGTTTTAAAAGAGCGAACACGCTTTTATGATGAGCGTTTTAATTTATCTCAACAGGACTTAACTGAGATGCAGAGTATCTCGGGGAGACTGTTAAATACAAATAGTAACAATGTTGCAATTCAAATTGAATCATTACAAGACAAAACAATACGGAGTGTATTTGCCTCGCCAAGATATGGCACTTTAGGCTGTTCATCACTTGGTATTGAGCAAAAAACACAATTGGTTCCTGAAGAGGATGGGATCATTTTTCCGCTTTACCAAGTATCACTTTGTGTTGAAAGCGATTCGTGGTTTTCGCGTGTTTGGGGAGATCCTTCATCTTCAACAATGATCATATCATCCAGTTCAGTGATGGTAGGGAGGTAGTATGAACAGACACGCGAAATCACAGTTTATCAGCTTACAAAGGCAAGCAGGCGTTGCTGCTGTCTGGCTAGGTTTGTCGTTAGTCCCTATTTTAGGAGTCACTTTTTTTGCTGTCGAGGGGGCTAGATATATTACTGAGTCAAGTCGCCTACGCGACTCAGCACAAGCAGCTGCACTTGCAATTACTATTGATGATAAAGCTGCAAGTGCACAAGAGATGGCAGAGCTTTATGTTAAAGATTATGTAAGAGAAGTTCGTAGCGTGAAGGTGACAACAAAGCGCAATTATCAAGCACCAACACTCGAAAACGATAATACAGAGATAATTGGTTATGACGTTGATGCAACGACGGTATATGACTCATGGTTTGCTCTCAACCTCGTACCATCGTTTGAGGACACTCAACCTTTATTTGGTGAGGCGGAAGCTGCAAAATACCCTGAATATCTCGGCGATAAGATCGTTGATGTCGTATTAGTTACTGATTTTTCAGGCTCTATGACACGTAACTGGTCACAGGGGACTTCAAGCATATCAAAAAAAATTGATTCTCTGAAAGTTGCGGTTGACGAGCTAGCTTTGAGAATACTTGTACCTCGGGCTGGAGATACGATTATCCTTAACCGATTAGCTATAGTTCCTTTTAATTTGAGAGTACAAGACAAAATATCAGACTCGCTCTATGCGGGTAGTCAATTAAGGTATAAAGCGGACGGTTCATTTACTAGAACCTATGAGCAGGTGGATTGGGGATATTGGGCCAATAAGTCACGAGATACTGTTCGTGCTTGTGCCAGTGATGTGGACGCTTGTCCAACTCAAGAATCTTGGCAGTTTTATGAGGCGAAAACAGTTGAAAGTGTTATGAGCATGAATGGACGAAGACTTGAGATCGCAAGCTTAGTTGACTATTCAAACTCAGTAGATGACATGTTCAATAATAAGATTGATGATGCTGAATTTAACTTTCATTTTAGGTCTGCCGACAATGTTCTCTACCACTCTGGAATGGTAAGAACAACAGGTAATGGACACTATGTACTTCCTTTAACGAGTGATATTGATGAAGTTGAGGTTGTGCAAGGTATGAATGCAGGTGGGAATACTGCAGCCTATCAAGGCTTGATTCGCGGTTTACAGGTACTCAATGATGGGCAACCAGACAGTAGCGCGACACCTGAGGAAATTGAAGAGTACAACGGAAAGTTGAAAATTATCATCATTCTTAGTGATGGTCAGGAGTTTCCTAATAATGGAATACTCCCTAACTTAGTCGATAATGGCCTTTGTGATGAGGCTAGAGAGCATTTCATGACTGAGAACGGCAGTTTGTTCATCGGCGTGATTGGCATTGATTTTAATGCAAGTGATCAAAGTGGGTTTCAAGATTGTGTGATTGACCCTGGCTCAGACATTATTGATGTTAGTGATAGGGAGGAGTTAATACAACGAATCGAAGAGCTAATTCAAAAAGGATCTCGAGGTACTGGTGTATCGAGACTATACGGGTGAGTAAAGATGAAAAATACAATGCTAGCACTAGGTATGCTTGTTTCTTTCTCTAGTTATGGGCAGGAGATTAGTGATCAGGTCGTAGAATATTGTGGGAATACTTTTTCAGAGTATTCTCACACCATCGAAATTGGTGAAGTTCAAGGGGTGGCTAGTCATCGTGATGGCTATTGGCAAATTCATGAGGGAAGTCATGATCCAGCTCTCAAGTGGGAGCTTCTTAAGCGCTCACAGTTGATCACTGATCCTAGTGATTGTCTCACTTATATATCAAACCTTGGTATTGCTAGCTTTGATAGTGACAAAGGTCAGCTTGTTGCTCGTGTTAACTTCGCCTTTGATCGTTATTATCTGACCCCTCTTGCTCGTGAAGTGCTTGCTGATGTGGCAAAACATCTCGCAGACAATGACTACCTAGTGACCGTTGAAGGCCATACCGATTGGGTGGGTAGTGAAGCTTACAACCAAGGGTTGGGGCTAGAGAGAGCTCAAAGTACGTCTAAACAGCTTTTCACTTACGGTGTTGAAAAAGAGAAAATGACCCTGAAATCATTGGGTGAGTCTGAGCCAATCGCAAGTAACAAAACCTCAAAAGGTAGAGCTCAAAACAGACGTGCTGATGTGTATATTCCCCCAGAGTCTTTTAACCAAGACGATGCCAGTCCAGCCTCTACACAGATAGAAGAATAACCACTATCTCAACGGTCTCATAATCCGAAAATTATAATGCCCACTAATTAGAATTAGTGGGCATTATATTAAATAACTCCGAGTCCAAACCCTATTGCAATAAACAGAGCTACCATCCATACGATTGGCATCTTCATTGTTTTTAGTAGCCACACGCCAACAATGATCAAAGCGAAGTCTAAACCACTGCTCACTGCGCTTGTGAAGATCGGTTGATATAGCGCTGCCAACAATAAACCGACAACCGCCGCATTCACACCAGTAAGAGCGCCAGCCACCAAAGGTTTACTCGCAATTGCTTGCCAGTTTTTCAACACACCTAATAGTAATAAGAAGCCCGGTAAGAACACAGCAATCGTTGCGAGTAGTGCGCCTGTGATCGGTGCCGATGGCATCAATACATAACCTAAGTAAGTCGCAAGTGTAAACATAGGCCCTGGTACTGCCTGTGCTGCTGCATAACCTGTTAAGAAGGCATCTTGAGACAGTTGGTCACCAATACCATTTTGTAGCAACGGAAGTACTACGTGGCCGCCACCGAATACTAAGCTACCTGCTTGGTAGAATAGGCCAAATACTTCAATACCTTGAGAGTAAGCACTGAATAGAGGCAGACCAACCAGCAAAGCAACAAAAATCACGAGAGGCGTTACCGATATTTTTTGCGTTGAAGGTATCGTTTTGAGCTCTTGAGATGTCAAGAACTTACTGCCAATCATCGCTGCAAATAGAAGCACTAAAACTTGAGGCCAGATGCCTGGAATCAGTAGCAGAACAATCGCGGTAATCACACATAAGGCGGTTGCTATCTTCGATTGGCAAAAGTTCTTGTACATACCAAAGGTTGCATCAGCCACAACCACTACCGCTAATAACTTAAGCCCGTGAATGATTGAATTGAAAAGTGGTGCTTCCAATAGCTGGTTGCTGACTAACGCCAATATCAGCATCAGAATCACAGATGGGGAAGTGAAGCCGACAAATGCAGCAATAGCACCTGTTAATCCACCTTTCTTGTAGCCAACCGCAAAGCCAACTTGGCTTGAACCTGGGCCCGGTAGAAATTGGCTAAGAGCGACAATCTGCCCGTACTCTTCGTCGGACAACCAATTCAGTTTCTCAACAAAGGTTTTACGGAAGTAGCCAATGTGTGCTGCTGGTCCACCAAAGCTAATCCAGCCAAGCCAGAAAAAGGTTTTAAAAATTGAAAGCATGATCGATTCCAGATAAATGTTTAGCGTAATTTAGGTGGAGTTGAACTATGATTCAAATTAATTATTTTAATTATAACTATGAATGAAATGGGTTGTTTGGAATGGCTGATTTTAATTGGAAAGGGATCGACCTTAACTTATTGATTGCACTGCAGGCTTTGTATAAAACAAATAGCGTGAGTAAGGCTGCTGAGCGTTGTTATGTCAGCCAATCTGCGATGAGCCATAGCTTACAAAGGCTACGAAAGTTGTTTGATGACCCTTTGTTTGAGCGGGTGGGTAGCAAGATGGAGGCAACCGACCGAGCCATTGAACTATCAAGTACCGTGGACGCGCTACTGAATACCATCCAGTCTGAAGTTCTGTTATCTAAATCGTTTGATGCAGAGACTTATAAAGGGACTTGGAAGATTGGTCTCACTGATTATGCCGAGCAGATGTTCGCTCCAATATTGTTTGACCTGATTAAGCAATCCTCTCCTTATTCCCAAGTAGCGTTGTTCAATGTAAACCGGAGTAACTACCAGCAAGTCTTTGACGATGCCAAGCTTGATATGACGATAGGCAGCTTTGGTGAGGTACCAAAGCAATATCGAACAAAGCATTTGTATACGGAGCGACATGTTTGTTTACTTGATCAATCGGTTCTATCCATTGAGGAGCCGATGTCGCTAGAACAATTTGTTGCTGTCGAGCACGCGCTTGTTTCCCCTGCAGGGGCTTTAAAGACGGGAGTGGACACTCGTTTAGGTGAACTCGGTTTAAGCCGGAAAGTCGCGATATCTTCCAGTAACTTTTTAACTGTTAAACGACTCATTCGTGGCAGAGAACTATTGTGTATTGTCCCCAAGCTAGTCGCGCGCAAGGATATGGATAGTGAAGAAACCTTACTAGCTGTGAAGCCACCAATTGATGTTCCAGATTTTGATATCCAGCTTGTTTATAGAAAGGCAAAGCATTTAGATGATAAAAATAAACTACTTAGAAAGCTGATTACTAATGCGATCTCATCTGTGATTTCCGAATAGTTTATTGTGTCGGTTAATCGTCAAATTCATATGAATTAATTTTAGAAAAATCCGGTTTATTATAAGAACCCGACTATACTTAATTTACGACTCAAGGCAGTCGTAAAGAATAGGCTTTTTGATTTACCTAAGTAAAAAAATTGGTTATATCCTCATGATATAGCTTAAAAAACTACCAGGCTAAACGGACTTAGTTGGTCTTAAAGCGCTAGCTCCCCCTAGCGCTTTTTCTTTTATGTCGATTCTGGCAAAAGGGTCTGAATTCTTTTCAGCAGTTGCTCGATCTCTTGTTTTTCATAGTGAGCCGTCACCTTAGGTTGGCTGCTTTCTCTCGGAAGCAGTGTGGTTTCGATATGATGTTGTAACAAGGCATCTTGCGAATTGGCGTTGAGCTTCTCTGCAAGTCTCACCGCTTGCTGGCCTATTTTTGTGAAATCTTGTTTGATGGTTGTAAGAGGCGGATTGAAGAATGCGCTGTCTTCAATGCCATCAAAACCGACAACAGCGACCTTTTCCGGTACGGGTATTTGCAATTCTTGCAGTGCGCGTAAAACCCCTAATGCCATTTGATCACTGGCGACCAACACAGCATCAAATTGGATTTGTTTCGCTACAGCGTCTCGAATACCAAGGTAGCCACTTTCTGCTTGCCAGTTTCCTTGATGTTGAAACTGTACCTGACAGTTTGAATCTGATAACACACCCAACCAACTTTGAAGACGGATTTGTGAGGCACTGGACTCATTAGGCCCGCTGATCAACAAGTATTCAGAGCGGCCATTTTCAATAAGATGTTGAGCTGCCAGCTTTGCGCCCTCGGCATGATCGCCGCATATATAGTTAACTTGGCTGTTAGAAGGGACATCAATGAAGATGAGGTTTAAGTGTTGATATTGTTCTACCAGCAATTCGGCATCAACACTCTTTAAAGGCACATTGAGAATGATGCTGTCGACCTGTTGGGCGATCAGTTCACGAATGGCTTCGCGGGTGTTGGCGAGGTTCGGTTCTGATACCACAGAAAAAGCGGTGCCATACCCCATATCGTGAGCCTGCATTCGCACACCATTGGCGATCATTGCGGCGCCGTGTAAGGCCATATCGAGAGTCACTAACCCTATGCTGGTGGACTTGGAACGGCTGAGCATTTGAGCCCCTTTATTGGGTACATATCCAAGCTTCTTTATCGCAGCATTCACCTTGTTTCGAGTGGATTCTGCGACATCCTGCGAGCCGTTCGTCACCCTTGATACTGTTTGAGTCGATACGCCAGCCAGCTTCGCCACATCTTTAAAAGTTACACTCATCACACCGTCCATCGAATATTCCAGTTATTCGATGAGCTTATCCAATTTAGTGAAATGAAACTCTGCTCCCTTTCAAAAAAATGTCATTTGAAACATTAAATATGTTTCCGAAAACAGTCGATCTTGTGCAAATTTTAGCAACGAATAAGTGTTTTTAGATCACATTATTTAGCCGTTTTAGTACTAATTTCAGTCTTCAAGTTCACTATTAATTTTAGTTTATGTTTACGAAAACAATATGAGATTGGCTATGAGCGAATTTATTCATCTAACAAGTAAAAACCACAGTTTGATCATCAAATCGGGCCGTACTCCAGAGGTTCTTCACTGGGGCGCAAAGATCGCCAGTATTGATGAAGATCTTTTGTTATCAACCGAGAGACCGATCTCTCAAGCACGCCTTGATGTCGATGTACCGCTTTCTCTTTGTCCTGAATTGGGTAGCGGTCATTTTAATGCGCCGGGAATAGAAGGGCATCGTGATGGCTTTGATTGGGCACCCGTTTTTAATACCGTCCGCGTGGAAGCTCAGGTTCAGCAAGCCACTTTTGTTCTAGAAGACACCGTGTCTAAGCTTGAATTGACGGTTGAAATTAAACTGGATTACGAATCGGATGTGGTTCAAAAGCGCATCACAGTAACCAACAAAGGGGGCAGTAAATACTATTTAAATAAGCTGTCATCAACGTTGCCGCTGCCAAACCACGCCAATGAATTGATGACGTTCCATGGTCGTTGGTGTCATGAGTTCCAAACGCAACGTCAGCGTTTTGAGCATGGTGGCTTCATGCAAGAGAACCGTCGCGGCCGTACTTCACATGAAAACTTCCCTGGCATGTTTGCAGGAACGCAAGGTTTCTCAGAACAGAATGGTTTGGTGTGGGGCTTCCATTTAGGTTGGAGTGGTAACCACCAAATGCGTGCTGATGTTCGCAGTGATGGCCGCCGCTTTGTACAAGCGGGAGAGTTATTGTTAGCGGGTGAATCGATTCTAGAACCAGAGGCTACTTACCAGACACCTTGGCTCTATGGCTGTTACAGCAACTCTGGTTTGAACGGTATTGCTCAACGTTTTCAGCAGTTTGTTCGTGACAACATTATTCAATTCCCTACCGATAAACCTCGCCCTGTGCACTTAAATACTTGGGAGGGCATCTACTTCGACCATAAACCGGAATACATCATGCAGATGGCAACCGAAGCCGGCGCAATGGGTGTTGAACGATTCATTATTGATGATGGTTGGTTTATTGGTCGTGATGGCGAACGAACGGCCTTAGGCGATTGGTATCTCGATGAAGTGAAATACCCAAATGGCTTAGAACCTGTGATTGAACACGTTAACCAACAGGGGATGGAGTTCGGGTTGTGGGTTGAACCTGAGATGGTCAGCCAAGACTCAAACCTATACCGTAACCATCCTGATTGGGTCCTAGGTTTGCAAGGTTATCATCAACCGTCTGGTCGTTGGCAGTATGTTTTAGACTTGCAGAATGAAGCGTGCTTTGACTACTTGTTCTCTCGCCTTGATACGCTTCTGACTACGTACAATATCGGCTACTTAAAGTGGGACATGAATCGTGAATTAGTTCAGCCGGGCCACCAAGGTAAGGCGGCGGTGCATGGTCAAACTGAAGCCTTGTATCGTCTCGTCGATCAACTGAATCAAGCACACCCTAAAGTCGAGATTGAATCTTGTTCATCAGGCGGTGGTCGCATTGATTTTGAAATCCTCAAGAGAACACATCGATTCTGGGCATCCGATTGTAACGATGCATTGGAACGCCAAGCTATTCAAAAAGGCATGAGTTACTTCTTCCCACCAGAAGTTATGGGGGCGCATATTGGCCCTGCTGAGTGCCATTCAACCAATCGTCGTCACAGTATCAATATGCGTGGTGTCACCGCTTTGATGGGGCATATGGGTGTTGAGCTTGACCCGGTTAAAGAGTCGCAACAAGAGAAACAAGCTTTCTCTCACTACATCTCTCTGCACAAGCAGTTCCGCCATATTTTGCACTCAGGGCGCAGCTTTCGCATGGATCCTGCGGACAAAAACCAGAACATCTATGGGGTGCAGAATGATGATGAAATGCTGATCACCGTGTGTCAGTTGGCGATGCCTGAGTACGCTCTGCCATCACCACTTCGTATTAGCTGCGTGGAAGACAGTGCGCTGTATCAAGTGAAGTTAGTGGAGATGCCACAAACCAGTTTCCAACTCATGAAGCAACGCCCTCAATGGTTAGATAAAACACTGACTTTAAGCGGCGATAACCTCAAAGAGATTGGATTGACCTTACCTATTCTCGACCCAGAGTCTGCCTTGATTGTGCATCTAAAAAAGATGTGAATCTCTGACTCTGAGTACCCCTACAAATAAAAATCTAAATATAAAAATTATAATCGGCAGCGAGGTATTGCTGCCGCAATAACTCAACTTAAGGAAAACAAAATGTCTATTACCGTTCTGTTGTCATTTTTGTTATTTACTGGGTTTGTAGTCGCGTTTACCTACAACAAAGTGAAAAATGATAAAAACACCTCACAAGATGGTTTCTTTCTTGGCGGAAGAAGCTTAACCGGCGGCTTAATCGCCAGCTCACTTATCTTAACAAACTTGAGCGCCACCAGTTTCGTGGGCATGAGCGCACAAGCTTATACCCACAATATGAGTGTCATGGGCTGGGAAGTGGCCTCTGGTGTCACTTTGGTGATCATCGCTTTGATGTTAGTTCCTCGTTATTTGAAGCAAGGCATCACCACTATTCCTGATTTCTTAGAGAGCCGCTACGACATGTCGGTGAAGAAGTTTGTGACGTTACTTTTCTTGTGCCAATACGTGATCAACATTTTGCCTACCACACTTTACGCGGGCGCCGTTGTTTTGGGTGAAATCTTCGATGTTCAGGCCCTGCTTAATATTTCAGAGTTTAGCTCAATCGCGCTTATTTCGGCGACGATTGGTCTACTTGGCTTCTTTTACGCAATTTATGGTGGCCTGAAAGCGGTTGTGATTGCAGATACCATTAATGGCGTAGGCTTGATTGTTGGCGGCATGATGATCCCTGTGTTTGGTTTGATGGTACTGGGCGAAGGTAGCTTTGGTGCTGGCTTAGATATTCTGCTTTATGCCGCGCCAGAGAAGCTTCAATCGGTGGGTACAGAAAGCGATCCACTGCCGTTCTCAACATTGTTTACTGGTCTGCTTTTGGTGAACTTGTACTACTGGGGTACTGATCAATCCATTATTCAACGCGCATTAGGTGCTAAAAACCTGAAAGAAGGTCAGAAAGGTGTAATCCTTGCCGGTGCGATTAAGGTTATCTCTCCGCTGTTCTTGATCATTCCAGGCATCATCGCTTTCCACATGTTTGGTGCTGATGCGGGCAACCCAGACACCATGTACACCCGTTTAGTTAATGAAGTTTTGCCTAAGCCGCTGGTGGGTTTCTTCGTTGCGGTGATGTTTGGTGCGATTTTGAGTACCTTTAATGGTGTGTTGAACAGCTCAACGACTCTGTTTGCGTTGAACGTGTATAAGCCGCTATTTGGACAAGGTAAAACAGACGAAGAGCTAGTGGATAAAGGGCGTATTTTTGGTGTTGTGATTGCGATTATCTCGGTATGTATCGCACCATTCATCATGTACGCACCAGAAGGTCTTTTCCAATACCTTCAAATGGTGGCGGGGTTCTTCAGTGTGCCAATCTTTACTATCGTGTTTGTCGGCTATGTATCTAAACGTGTACCCGCTGTAGCGGCGAAAGTGGCGTTGGTGGTGTTTGTAAGTTCATACGCAGCAATGCAGCTAGTATTTAAAACACCGATTCACTTCCTACATCAATTAGCGATTCTATTCGTAGTATGTACCGCGTTGATGTTCATCATTGGTTACTTTATGCCGCGTGAATCTGAGTACGTGATGCCAGTCAATGAGAATATTGATGTGACACCTTGGGAGTTCCGTTTCGAGGCTTCGGCTATCATTCTCTACATGGTGTTAGGTGCTTACGTGATGTTCTCTGATGTGGGCTTTGTCTCTGATGATCCAACCATCATGCAGGTTTATGGTGTGTGTGGCATCGTGATGTTAGTCGGTATTTTGGGCCGATTAGCAAAGCGTAAGAAGGGCGTTGAAGCGACGGTTTAGTTACTTGATTTAACTACCTAACTATCTGATTTAATTGTTATATGATGACTTTGTAGTAAAAGGTTCATCATAGGCTAATTACTATAAAGCGAATAACAAAAAGCCGCGCCATGAAATTATGGTGCGGCTTTTAATGTTTGGAAAGGGTCAGTTGAGATCTAAATATAAACCGAAATTGGGCTTTCGATTACGCTAGGTCGTCTTTACCTTCGATAAGCGCATGGTGGCTAACTGAGCCTGCAGTGCGTGCAGCTAAGTGTGGCACGTAACCTGGATCATTCATGAAATCTACGGCTGCTTGTTTTGACGGCCACTCGATGATGATACGAAGCGCAGGCTGCTCGGCGTCGCCTTCAAGGCGTTCGTGGCTAGAAGTACGCGCTAAGTATTTACCGCCATATTGAGCAACCAGTTTGTTTGCAGGCGCAATGTAATCGGCAACCCATGCGTCTGTAGTGGGTGTTACTTCTAGTACTGAATAGTAAGACATAGTGATGTTCTCCACGTTGTGCGCTCTGAATGAGCATGCGCACTTTAGTTATTGTCGTTATTGGTAGTGATTGAAAGCTATCTTGCTAACGTGTTGGCTAGCGAGTGAAATAATAGTAGTTCGAGCGAACCTGTTTGATAATCCCTGCGATTGCAGAATCTTTATATAGAAAACGTTGATAATAATATTTGAAAAGTCAGTATTATTACGTCAATTGAAAGCAATAATGATGTTGGATGACGATTAAGAATGGGATGTTTTTATCGGGGGTTTAGTGAAGCCTGTATAGCGATAACATGGATAGATCATCGTAGTCAGAATATGATGAAAGGTACCTCAATCATGACAATTGAGATACCTAGCGTATTGTTTAACCTATTGTATTTATAGATCTAAAAAGAGAATCGAGTCCATTTCTTAGCTCGCCAGCGATAGGCCATGATGATTCCACGGAACCACTCGTCCATCGCGATTGCCAT
Source organism: Vibrio sp. 10N.247.311.49 (assembly GCF_041467655.1). Taxonomy (NCBI): domain Bacteria; kingdom Pseudomonadati; phylum Pseudomonadota; class Gammaproteobacteria; order Vibrionales; family Vibrionaceae; genus Vibrio; species Vibrio sp. 10N.247.311.49. Next base: position 147,917 of record NZ_JBFSVA010000009.1, on the reverse strand, counting down.
CCAAGCCCCCAATACGCCATAACCCCAATGCACGCCAAGCAAATAGCTCATGGCAACCCCAATGCCCCACATGCTGAGAATACCCATTTTGATCGGGAATTTAATGTCGCCAGCAGCCTTTAGACAAGAGATAAAGATCAGGTTAAATACTCGACCAGCTTCAAGAATGATGGAACCTGCAATCAGTGCAGCCGTTAGCGCAATGATCTCTGGATCTTGCGTGAACAGATCGAGAATTTCGAAACGGAACACATAAACCATGCAGGTAATCGCAGTTGAGGCGATAAAGCCAACCACAAAGTAACGTTGCACGCGCTTGGTGATCTCGTCGATCCAACCCTTACCAATGTAATAGCCTGTTTGGATTTGGCTGCCTTGACCAATTGCCAGTGCAAACGCAAAAGAGAGGCGAGCGATGTTTTGTGCGTAAGTAAACGCAGCCAGTGAAGACGTACCCATCTGCACTACAAAGAAGGTAATGCTGATCTGAGCCATGTTATAAGAGAGCACTTCTCCAGCGTTCATCGAGCCGATCTTCATGATTTTTTGATAGATGGCTTTCGGCACAGATTTAAACTGCTTCACTGGTAGATAAATCCCTTTGCTTCTGACCACACCAATCAAGATCAACATTCCGATTACTTGGCTAATGACGGTCGCGGTCGCAACCCCTTGCACGCCGTATACAGGCAAACCAAAAGGTTGATATAAGGCACAGTAGTTACCGAATACGTTGATGACACCTGCAATCATATTGATCACCATCGGTGACTTTGAATAGCCATGACTGCGCAAAATAGTGGTGAGAACCACACCTATGGTTACATTGAAGGTGAGAGCACCACTGATGAACAGGTATTCTTGCGCGTACTGTTCAACTTGAGGCTCGAGTTGATAAAGCGGGATAAAATATTCAGCAACAAGAACGGCAATCACACTCAGTAGCACACCGGCAATAATGGCCAGAATGATACTTGCTACACCCACGTGAGCGCTCTCTTGAGTGCGGGAGGCACCGTTGTACTGCGCGATTAGAATACCCGTACCACTGCTGACCATGGTCGAGACAATGATCAGGAAAAAGGATATCTGAGAAATAACACCAACGGCAGACACGGCTTTGTCCGAGTATCCCGATAACATGAATACATCACTGGTGTTGAGTGCGGTTCTTAAAAGAACTTCGATAAAAATTGGCCAGGTGAGCGCAACGATTCCCATACGTTTGTTTAGGGTGGAATCAGCATTAGGCATTTAGGTTTTCTCAAAAAAGGGGTAGGCGACGCTATAGTTTAGCTATTATTTAGTAAACGACTATCAAATTAATGTCCGGAAGGCTAATAAGGATAAATAAAATTCGAATAAGTCTTCAGAATTCAATATTTCAGTGAGGGTGATGAAATTTTTGAATGGGATTTCATAGCAAGAGCACTCTTTGCTTTTTGTGAGTAAAAGCTTGCCTGTGTTAGCTGAGTACAACGAACAGAGTAAAAGGATCATGGTAGGCCAAATGGTCTAAGTGCTTGTTTTTCGCTTACGTTACTTCAGATATAAAAAAGGCACTCAGCGAGAAACTGAGTGCCAAAGTCTGAAATTTATGAGGTTAGATTTTCATTGAATTTCAGAAGACAGGTATAGGTTTTTACTTACTCTGCGTCAGTAAAGAAATCGTTGTAAAGCATGTACAAGTGAGCCGCACTCCAAGAGAAGTTTGGTGCGCCTTGTTGTTCGCCGGTTAGTGGGTTGTAGTTTTCACGGATTGGACCGTCTTGAACTAATCCATCGGCGTGGTCAAAGAACGCACCTGCCATTTCAATCGCATCGTCACGGTAGCCGTAGCTATCCATGCCTTTTAGGCCGAAGTAGAATTGATCTACCCATACACGTCCACGCCAGTAAATATTTGGGCCAAATGCAGGGCTAGAAAGCGCCGCTGTGCCTAGTGGAACGTAGGTATTGAACTCTTCTGTATCTTTCATTACAGAGACAACTGCATCAGCGTTAGCTTGAGTGGCAGCAGCATTGAACAATGGTGACCAACCTTCAGGGCCTTTACCACGCTCTACAATCGGTTTACCTGCACAGCCGTTGGCTAGTGGTTTGTCTTCGATACGAATGTCGTAGAAGAAGTTAGTGCCTTCGTCGAACATACAGGTGTTGATGTAGTTCGATAGGTGTTCAGCCTTTTCACGGAACTCTTTCGCTTCTGCGTCTTTACCTAGAATGTCAGCCATTTCTGCTAGGTACTTGTTATCGCTGTACATGTAGCTTGCTTGGTCAACGGACTCTTGCAGCAATGAATAGCCAAGCAAAGTGCCGTCTTCAGCGCGGTTTTGAGCGAATTCAACATCCCAATCACTGCGCTTGCCACCGTTAGCAACGTACGCGTCTAGCTGGTCTTTATCAATGAAGCCAAATGCGGCTGCATCGTCACGGCCTGATTCCCAAGATGCAGCCGTTTGTACGGGGCTCTCGATGTAATCGTAGTTGCCTTCTGCTACCACTTTATCCAGTGCTGCTTGTCCTACGACTGTTTCGTGCTTATCGCCACGAACCACGGTGAAGTACATTTCACCTTCAGGTGTGTTGTGTGCTTTGTCACGAGCAGCGCCATACTCTGGAACGCCATTGCCGTTGTTGTCACGGTTGCGTAGCCACCAATCATGGTATGCCACTAGTTTTGGATACATCTCTTGTAGCCAAGCTTCGTCGCTGGTGGTCTTATAGACTTCCATTACTGCCCATGCTGCTAGGCTTGGTTTGGTATTACGTTCATTCCAGTTACCGCCATCGCCGCCACGTTCTGGACTTAGGTTGTAAGCGAGTAGATCGGGCACGTAACCTTCATCCCAAGGACGAACGGCATCGTCAGCCTGAATTTGGTAAGCGAACATCGCGCGGATGTTATCTTTCGCTACATCTGGGTTGAAGTGAGCCATTGCGTAGGCTTGCTTCCATGTGTCCCAAGGCCAAGTTTGGTTGCCCGAGAACCAACGCGCCGTCACGGATGGTGTCACAGAGTCAAACTCCATCGCACCTGCAGCGCCACGCCAGTTACCGTTTAGGGTTTCCATCGCTTTAACTGCAACACGCTCTTGCTCTGGTGTCGCGTTCGGGTTGGTTAAACCCATCTCAAGATAGCCTTCCCAACGTTCTGCTGATGCCGCTAAGAAGTCGGTAGGGTTTGCCATGATCTTTTTGATTTCAGGCTGTTCCGCTTGCGCTTCTTCTGCCGTTAGAACATGCGAGTATGTGGTGTAGATAGTCGTCGATGCTTCAATGTTTGCCGTTGAAGTAAACGCTAAACCATCAACCGTGGTTTTCGTTGGAATCGACTTGTGAACTTGGTATACAGACTCACCAGAAGTCAGTAGATCCCATGTCGAACGAACCTTACCGAAGGTCACCTTTAGGCCATCGTCGGTTGCGACGATTTGACGGTCATACTCAGGGTAAGTTTCAGCGATTGTTTTGTCGGTTTGTGCCACGCCTTCTTTGGCGTGCGTCTTTTCTAGCAGTTCACCATCCCACACTAATTCAACCGGTGAGTCGGTAGTGATTTTTGTTTCTAGCAGAGAGGTACGGTTTGAAGCAAAACGCATCGTCATTTCTACGGTCACATCGTCAGATTTTAGCGTCTGAACCAATGCGCCCGGTAGGCTATAAGCTTCCATAGTGAAAGCCACTTTTTTGCCGTCTTTGAACACGCTTAGGCGGTCGAAGTTATCAGCCATGAAGTTGATATATTCTTCGGTAAGCAGTGCTGTACCTGGGAATCCGCCCATGCCTTCTGCACTGTCTGGCAGCAGATGACCGTGCCATGCACCTAGGTCGAAGAATGGGTTAAAGCGTTGGTGGTCATCGAAGTCGTAGTCACGCATGTATTCAGGTGAGCCAGTACGGTCGATAACGTTCTTAAATTCGTTGGCTTGCAGTTGCTCAGCATCAGAACTTGAGCCAGAGATGGAATTTGATGCACAACCAGTAACGACAAGGGCTGCACCGATAGCGAGAGCTGCGAATGATTTATTCAGTTTCATGATCAATTCCTGTTATTACCAGTAGAAGTATTGCATTGCGAACACCTGAGCGTCGCCGATTTCAGTGTCGCTGCCTACGCCAAAGCGGCTATCAAAAGCAGTCGCAAATGCGCCGTTTCCGTATTCGTACCAAACGCCAGCATTGATGTAAGAGGTGATCTCTTTGTCGCCATTGTCACCGTCAAAGTTTGCGTAGTTGTAGGCTGCTGATAGGTAAACGCCTTGTGCCGCTTCGTACCATGCACTGGTTTGAATACCAGACTCGCTACCGAAAGACTCTTGGTTGCCTTTATCTGTATCGTGCCAAACACGAGTGGCGAAGTTTTTGTACTCAGCACCCAATAGCAATAGTTCACCACCATCGTTGTTACGAACTTCACCACCACCCATTAGGGTTAAGTCGTCGGTCAGATCGTATTGAAGGTAACCATTGACCATGGCGTTCTTATCTTTCCATTGGTCTGCGAAGCTGTCGTATTTACCGAAGTGAACAAGAGCATCGTCTTCCGAGAAGTCAGACTCTGGCGCGAAAGAAACGCTGTAGCGAAGCTTGCCTTCTAGGTTTTGAATCTTCACACCAAGGTGCACGTCTCGCGTGTTTGAGATCGCGTAGCCGTATTCAACCGTAGGGTCACCCCACCATTGAACGTCATCTAATGAAGAGTCCATACGACCAATCATGAATTCTGTTTTGTTATCTGTGCGGTAGCCAGCGTAAAAGCGGTTGAAACCACCTTCAAAACCGCCCCAGCCGTGGCCCGTTGCCCAAGCATTGCCTTCGTCATCGGCTTGTACTGTCCAGCCCTCCATATAAGCAAGACCAAACCAATTACCGTGCTCGATAGCCAAGCCAGCTTCAATGTAAGTACCGTCTGCGTAGCGGCCTTTATCATCACCTTCGAGTGCCACGTGACCACCAAGGCCAAGCTCACCATAAAAGTTAAATAGGGTTTCAGTTTCTGTCTGAGGAGGCTGAGTATCACTGTGGTTTGCTGCGGACTCTTCCGCGTGGGCAGTGGTACTTAAGGCAGCAAGAATACAGCTTGTAATAAGAGTGTTTTTAGTAAAACTACTTTTCATTTTAATCACTTCTGTGTCGGGGTTATAAATGAAGGTTCGCAAGCAGTTCTGACTTCTAATATGGGGTGCTCTTCAAGGCGTATTGGTCAGGTTACTTACGATCGCAAAACCAATATTAATGATAATTTTGATGTTTAAAATTAATTAAGTTTAAAAGTGTGATCTATTTTTAGTAAATATTTACTTTGTTTTTATTTTGACTTTCAGTTGAATTTGCAGAGGTATGGCTAGGGTTGTAAGTATTCGGGAGGTGAATTGTTTGATGGGTGGTTAGATTGTTGGTTCGAATGTTTTGATTCTTGAATGGCTTTGATTTAATCGAGATGGTTAGTGGAAATGTACCGACAAATAAAAAGGCACTCACCAAATGTGAGTGCCTGAAGTTTAAGTCAGAGTGCCCGAAGTTTAAATCAGAGTGCAGGGTAAACTAAGCGTTCGCCGGTTCAGGTTTTGCTTCTAGTTTTTTCTCTTCTGGAGATAAGCTTTTTTCATATTTTCCGTACTTCCACCACGCGTAGCCAAGGAAGATAACAATCCCGCCCACGTTGTAGAAGATGATGGTCATGATGTCAGCACCTGTTGGGAAGGTTGACGCAAAGAAGCCAACAGTGAAAATGCCGATCAGAATCGAGACCACGGTAATGCCTGTCATACGTGAGCCCATTCTGAAATCACGAGGTAAGTGATCCAACTTCAAACGTAAATTAAGGTACGCGATCATGATGAATAGCGGTGGCAACATCGATGCTGCAGCTGTCATGTTGATAATGGTACTCATCAGATCTTGAACCGTATCGGACGCCAGTGTCGGAATGAACATCAGTGGAATCACAATCAAGAACTGAATCCAAGCCGCACGCTCTGGAACGCCTTGTTTGTTTAGAGCGACCGTTTTCTCACCGAAGATACCTTTAGGGATTTCAGAGAAGAAAATCTTAACGGGTGTTGCCGTCCACATCAGCAGAGAGCCCAGCATCGCCGTGAATGAAACCACACCAACGAAACGGTTCATCAAGATTTCAGACAGGCCAAAGTGTCTTGCTAGCCCTTCAAATACCTGAACTGAGCCGCCTGTGAATTTAAGCTCTTCACGCGAAACAAACACGTTTGCTAACACAGATCCTACCGAGTAAAGCGCACCGATGAAGATACCGGCAATGATGATGACTTTAACGAAAGACTTGTGACCGCCTTTGATGTCGTTAACGTAAACCGCGACCGATTCTGCACCGCCTGCCGCCATGAAGATCCAAGTGATTACGCCAAGGAATGCCCAGTTGAAGCTTGGTGTCATGGCTTCAATGGTGATTGGGTCAGCTGGCTCGATACCGCCTACCAAAGCACCGCCAGATAGCAAGATGTAAGACATCGTTAGCAGCAGCATCAGTGATGATGTTAGTGAGGTGATAGGGCCCAGTAATTTCGCACCGTTATTCGAGATATGAGTCGCGACCGCAAACAAAATAGTACTTAGAATTGCGGTGGTCATTGGCGTGAATATGTACTCAAAACCTAAGAACGCATACGACGCGTAAGCGATGATTCTAGGGAGCAGAGAGGTGAAGAAGAACAGGTTAACAAACCAGTAGGTGTAAGCTGAAATAAACGCCCAGCGGCCGCCTAGAGAGCTTTTAACCCAAGAGTAAACACCCGCTTCAGAGTCTTTATTCAGTGACACAAACTCTGCAACGATCAAACAAAATGGCACAAAGTAAAAGATGGTTGCTAGAAAGAACATCGGAGCCGAGGAAAGGCCGATCTCGATGTTGTTATTAATGATGTTATTGAAGCTGTATACCGCCGCGAAGGTCATAGACAGTAGGGCAAATTTGCCTATCGTACTGCGTTTATTTTCGGACATGATGTTCTCCGGTGAATCACGTTGATGATCGTTATAACTTGGTCCTAGAGAGGGAAGCTCTAGGCCGCACTTTTATTGTTATGTTGGTTTGGCAAACACCCGCTTTGTTTTGTCAGGGTTGGCTCATTGTTGTTTTTATAAATTTACGATCGGACTTCTTTGGGATTTTTTTCTTTGGTATTTCAGTAAACTTATTACCAAAACAAAGAGTTAAAGATTAAGAAGTTCATTGAAGAGATTGCTTGTTTCATGAGCGACGATTTATAAGGCGTGTAGGGGCTTTTTTGTCGCTTTCTTTATATGAATCAGTTTGTCTCTTCAGCAAGAAGATTAAAGATTAAGCGGAGGGAAGTTAATCGAAATTGATCAAATATGTGACCTTGAGTAAATAAATTTAGTTAATGTTTTACCTTGGTTTTTATTTGAGTTTTATTACCTATTAATTGGTGTTTTTCGTGAACTGAAACCTTGACGGAACGCCGTTTTATTTTTGGGGTTTTTATTTTAATTATCTGATTTAAAACAAAAAAAGCGCCAATTAAGGCGCTTTTAACTAGATGTATAGATTCTGGATTACGACTGCTTAGCCGTTTCTAGCTTTGCTTCTTTACCTGCTTGCTTCTTTTCAAAGCGAGAGATCCACCACCATGCGATACCAGAGAATACCGCTGTCATGAAGACGTTGATGAAGAAGGCTTGAACAAGGTCAACACCTGTCGGGAATGCCGATGCTGTCATGCTCACAATGAAGATACCAATCAGTACCGATACTACTGCCATACCTTGAACTCGAGTACCCATGCGGAAATCACGCGGTGTGTCGTCGTGTTTCAAGCGGAATACAAAGTAGGCCACCATGATGAAGATTGGCGGTAGCATTGCGGTACCTGCTGTTAGATTGATTGCTGTATTCATCATGTCTTGTACAGATTCAGAGCCGAAGCCGTTCACCACAAGCATCACGAATACAAACGCGAACTGCCACCAAGCTGCACGTACTGGCACGCCGTGTTCGTTAAGCTCTGTTGTCTTCTCGCCGTAAACACCTTTAGGGATTTCAGAGAAGTGAATTTTTACTGGAGCTGCTGTCCACATCATCATCGAACCGAACATAGCAACGAATAGGATAATACCGACGAAGCGACCCGTTAGAGATTGTGAAATGTCGAAGTAGTTCGCCATACCTGTGAAGATTTCAACCATGCCGCCAGCGTAGGTCAGTTCATCACGAGCAACGAATACGTTTACTAGAAGAGAGCCCACTGCGTACATTGCGCCGATTGCGATACCTGCACCAATGATAACCTTGATGAAAGACTTGTGACCGCCCTTAACATCGTTTAGGTAAGCGGCTGCGGTTTCTGCACCACCGGCTGCTTGGAAGATCCAACACATGATACCTAGCGTTGCCCAGTTGATGGTCGGTGTCATTGCTTCAAGCGTGATTGGTTCTACTGGTTCATGGTTGCCGCCCAGTGCCATTAGTGCACCGATAACGTAGATTGCAAACAGAGCGAATACACCGTAGGCCACGATCTCGGCAATCTTACCTAGCCAGCTCGCGCCTTTGGTTGAGATGTGAGTTGCTGCAGCAAACAGAGCAATCGAGATAGCCGATGTGACGACTGGCGAGAAGGCGTATTCATAGCCCAACATCGCGTAAGACGCATAGGCGATTACGTTTGGTAGCAGGGATACAAACCAGAAAAGGTTTACGAACCAGTATAGGAAGGAACCTAGGTAGGCTGCTTTTGAGCCTAGTGGTTTTTTAAGCCAGTCATACATGCCTGACTCAGAATTTTTATTTGCAGATACGAATTCAGCAATGATGAACACGAATGGAATGAAGTAAATAAGGGTAGCGAGCAAAAAGATAGGGGCTGAACTCAATCCCAATTCGATGTTGTTGTTTACAATGTTGCGAACGTTAAATACCGCTGCAAATGTCATGGAGAGTAGGGCAAATTTGCCTAACTTACCGCGTACAGATTCAGACATAGTGTCCTCCGAGGAATCACGTAATTATAGTCGTTATTTCTCAATGCTTCCTTGTAGGGAGGAAGCATTGAGGCTTTGTTCAGCATGTTGGAGCCTTGAACGGCAAGGCTCGATACATACTGTGAATAGATAGCGTTATTGTTTATTTATTGAGGAAGTAACCGTCTTCAATGGTCACTTTCAGTACCACTTTTCGAACTCGGTTATCACCGTGGAAACGGTAAGCCTGATTGTTGTCAAAGATCGCCACTTGGCCTTCAGCTAGCTCACGAGTTTCACCGTTCCCCATTAGGTGTTCGCGGTCGGTTTCATCGCTATAAGCTTGGATCTGCTCTAGCTCTGATTTCGCTGCGAATTCAACCGTTTCACGGCCTTCTAGGTAGTAGTGCACGTCGAAGTAACGACGATTACCGGTGAAGTTTTCTGTGTTACGAGCCACACCGTCTTCAATCATGTAAGCCAGTGAATCACCAATTGAATACATCACGCCATCTTTGATGTTTCCGATGTTTTCAATCGCTTCTACACAGCGTTGCCATTTACGACCATCGCGGTAGACGACTTTAAATTGTTCTAAGTTCTCTAAAACGATCATCGCTTATGCCTCGTTCAGTTGTGGTTGAGCTTTTGGTGCATTCACCGTAAAAAACTCATCGCCAAAGTTGTGATTGATTAGGTGCTGCGCATCGCAATCGCCTGCTTGGAATGGAATCAGAGTTAAACCGTAGCGGAACTCGTCCATGTAAACGCGGTAAGAATCGAGCACTTCGCTGCCCCAAGAGTTAGAGCCTAAGCCCATCACTTGGTGATCTAGGTTTAACGTGATGTAACCGCTTTTCTCTAGCTCAATGGTGTGTTGTGCTTGGTGCAGGTTTTGGTTGGTGTAGAACCATGCGCTGAAGTTGATTTCTTGCTGTGGTTTTACTGCAATACCATTACCCGCGCGGCTTGAAAGCGCAGCCCAACGAACGTGTTGGCGGTTGCCGTTGTTCTGTGGGAACGGGTAGTTCTCGAACATGTCTGCAACGGTTGATTGGTACACATCAATCATGTTGGCTTGCTTGCTGTCTTGGTAGTTCTCTTCAGGGCCGCGTCCGTAATATTGGACTTGGTCGAAGTCGCCGTTGATGCCCATATCAAAACCAATCACAGGAATTACATGAGGGTACTCACCGTAACGTTCGCCGCTTAGCTCAACGTTCAATTGGCCTTCAGCATTAACTTGGTAGCGATATTCACAACGCATGCCGAAATCGAATACTGGTGGAGCAATGATGCTGGTGGTGGTGATCTCTACCTTGCCATTTACCTGTTCAACGTTAACGCATTCAAGGTCAATGCTACGGAAGTGCTCCTGCATAATTTGCAAGTGTGCAGGCTCCCAGTAACCATCGTGCTCTTGTTTATGGTTATCGATCATTGGCTTGAAGAAGTTGATTCGTGGTTCTGACTTAATCATCTCTTCGCCATTCACTAGCCATGACGTCAGCTTGCCGTTCACTTTCGAGAAGTTCAGTGCGAAGTTGTGGCCTTTGATTAGGTAAGCTAAACGAGACTCTTCCACATTCAGTGCTGTCGCATTGTTGTTAGTGAAGGCTTCTAGCTGTGCTGTGTTCTCTTTCACTTGGAATTGATACACCGCGATGTCGTGGTTCGCTTCGCTGTAAGGCGTACGAGAATCCTTGCGCACGGTAAAGTTCACAAACACTTCGCGCTCATCAAGTTGTGGCAAGTTAAGTGTCAGTTCACGGCTCGAGTTTTCTGCCAGTTCTTCAATCTTGATGTGTTGCACAGCAATGGTTTCACCTTCAGCACGGATTTCCGCAGTGATGGTGTAGTCATCGATGTTTGAGAACCAAAGTTTGTTGTCTACCGTGAAGGTGCCCGTTTGTGCATCGAAATCGCGAAGCTTCACTGGGGCAATCACTTGCTTGTACTCTTTCAAGCCAGGGCCTGGCGTTTGGTCTGGGTAGATCAAACCGTCCATGCAGAAGTTGTAGTTGTTCGGGTAGTCACCGTAGTCACCGCCGTATTTGTAGAACTCTGTGCCTGCTTCATCACGCGCTAGAATGCCGTGGTCACACCATTCCCAAACATAGTGACCTTGAATTGCGTCATGCTTGTAGAACACGTTTTGGTATTCAGTTAAACCACCCGGGCCGTTACCCATTGCGTGTGCGTATTCGCAGATGATGCGTGGTTTTTCGTGTGGGAATTCACCGAAGGCATTCATCAGTTGAGCACGTGAGTACATGGTTGAAATGATGTCGACTACTTCAGCATCACGGTCTTCTTCATAATGAACCAGACGCGTGTCATCAATTGCTTTTGCTGCATCGTACATAGAGCGGATGTTGCAACCGTAACCAGACTCGTTACCTAGCGACCACATGATGATAGAAGGGTGGTTCTTCTGAGCGTGGATATGACGTTCGATACGTTCAACAAACACCGCTTCCCATGCGGCATCGTTAGTGATGCGGCTTAGGTCGCCAACGTTAGCAAAGCCGTGAGTTTCGACATCGGTTTCGCCCATAACGAATAGGCCATAAATATCACACAGTTCGTAGAAGCGTGGGTCGTTCGGGTAGTGCGCCGTGCGTACTGAGTTGATGTTGTGCTGCTTCATCAACACTAAGTCTTTCTCTACGCGATCCATGCCAACCGCACGACCTTTTAGGTGGTCGTTGTCGTGACGGTTTACACCGTGCAGCATCACGTATTTGTTGTTGATGTAGAACAGACCATCGCGAACTTTAATGTCGCGGAAACCAACGCGCTGTGGAATCACTTCCAACACCTTGCCGTCACCATCTTTCAGCGTAAGCAGCAGTTGGTATAGGTAAGGGTTCTCAGCGTTCCATTGGACAGGGTTAACCACATCAATAGAGAATTGAGTACTCGTATTGCCATCGACACTTAAGCTATCTACAGAGCCTTGCGAGATAACTTGGCTGCCATCGAGCAATGCGTACTCAAGGGTTGCGTTTGCCGCTGCTGCTAGGTTTTCTAGTTCCACTTTGCATAACAGGGTCGCGCTTTGGTAAGCGTCGTCGAAGTCAGTGCGAACGGTAACGTCTTGAACGTGCAGTTGTTCTTTACCTACTAGGTAAACGTCACGGAAGATACCGCCCGTCCACCACATGTCTTGGTCTTCAATGTAGGTAGAGTCGGCCCACTGCATCACTCGAATAGAAAGTAGGTTGTTGCCTGCTTTTACCTGGCTAGAGATATCGAACTCAGCGGTTAGGCGGCTGCCTTTGCTGAAGCCCACGTACTCGCCGTTTACGTAAACTTCGAAGTAAGTTTCAACGCCATCAAATTTGATGATGGTTTGTTTCTCGTCCCAGCTTTCGCCAAGGAAGAAAGAGCGTTGGTATGCGCCGGTTGGGTTGTCTGATGGTACGAAAGGCACATCAATTGGGAATGGGAAACCTTCATCTGTGTATTGAAGATCGCCGTGGCCTTCCATTTGCCACATGTTTGGAACCGTGATGTTTCCCCAGTCGCTCATTTCCTGAGAATAGAACTCTTCAGGAACCAATAGCGGATTGGTGAAATAGCTGAAATTCCATTGGCCACTCAATAGTTGGAAGTGGCTGCTCAGTTCACGCTGAAACGTTTTTGCATTTTTTTCTGATGCGTACGAGAAGAAGTATGCACGCGGTGCCATACGGTTCTCATGTAAGTTCAGGAAGTTTTCCCAGTTGTTCACGTTGCCTCTCTCTCGGTCTGAATGCAGTTTGCTGACCGACGTTCTTATGCGTAATTGGGTCGTAGTGAATACGAGTATTTTTGGATTGAGGTAATTATTAGTAAAAGTTTTACTAAATGAAAATGGTGAAAACGTTTTACTTTAACTTCATCACGTTTTTTATGGTCTTTTTACGGTGCTGTGTGATCCACTTAAAAGAATGCTATTGGCTGATTTATGTAGCAGATTAAAGAGGGGGATACGTGGAGATTGATGTATGTGACGGGCACAAAAAAGGCCACCTTCAACAAAGGTAGCCTTTATTTATCTACTTGATATATTTAATTATTTTGTTGTATCGCGCAGCTTGAGTTTGCTTGGTACATAGACACGTAGTGGGATGGTTCGGCCGTCGCGTACTTTCTCAATCAGCAGATTAACGCCTTGAATTCCCATCAATTCAGAGTGAATACGAACAGTTGATAAAGATGGGAAGGTAAATTTAGCTGTTGGGATGTCGTTTACACTGATCAGCGCAATATCTTCAGGGATGTTTAATCCGTGCTCATGAACTGCTCGTAAAACGCCAATTGCGATGGAATCTGACGCAATAAACATGGCTTTAGGGTAGTCGCCCGTCGCGAGCATCTGTTTTGCAAGCTTGTAACCTGATGAGCTAGAGAAGTCACCACGGTAGATGTCTTGCTCACTGACAACGTTCTTGAGGCCACCATATTCAGCAAAAGCGACTTCACGAATATCAGGGGTATTGACGTCGTCTTGGCCACCAATAAAGCCGATGCGCTCATAGCCTTGGTTGATAAAGAAGTTGGTGATCTCTTTGCTGATCAAAGCCAGGTCTATATCGACAGAGTCATAAGGTTCTGAGTGATCGGTAAAATCGACATAACAGATATTATCGCTCAGCTTTTTAGCTTGCTCGATAACCTCTGGTGTCATTCTACCCACCAACAAAACACCTGTGATTGGTGCTGAATTGATCTGTATTTTACTTTCATAACAGTTGGTTAGCTTAACTTCCATCTTTTCACATTGGGTTTCAATCCCGTGGCGAATCGATAGATAGTAAGGGTCGTTAACTTCCGCTTCTTGCTTGTAGTTATACAGTGCTAGGAAGTGATGGTTTTGTTTTTTACTGCTAACGGTTTTTCGTGAGCTGCTGGTTTTGTATTCCAACTTCTCTGCAATTTCAAAGATACGCCTTTTGGTCTCTTCCTTGACGCTTAATGTTGGATCTTCATTGAGAACCCTTGAAACTGTAGCCAATGAAACATGTGCTTCAGTCGCGATATCTTTTAACGTTGCCATACTCACTTCCTGTTATTGGAACATTGCGCTGCTTTGAAATTGGTATTTAGTAAAAAAGCAATGCACCTCTTTATTCTACAGACCTATTGTAATCAAACTGGAAGTCATTGCATTAACTTTTAGTAAAATAAATGCTCAACTCCTCTATGATGTCTCAAATCTAACTATCTATAATTATCTTATTAAAATTCAATGAATTAGATGTGTTTGTTTATAGGTTCTCCCTATGTCACGTTAAGTAACAATGATATGAGTTAGTGTAAGCGTTTACACTTCGTGGTTTTGATCACAGAATTATAGTCAAAATGGCTGCTACTATTTCTGGCATACGGTGCTACTGAGCTGAATGTCAGTTCGAGTTAGTCCAAGAATGACGACAAAGAGAGGTTGATTGTGAAAGTACTGGTTACGGGCGGCATGGGTTACATCGGAAGTCATACATGCATTCAAATGATACAGGCAGGTATGGAGCCGATCATTGTTGATAACCTTTGCAACAGCAAAGAGCTAGTGCTGAAACGAATCGAATCGTTAACTGGCAAGCGACCAACGTTTTATCTTGGCGACATTCGTGACCAATCTTTTCTAGATGGCGTGTTTTCAGAAAACGATATCCAAGCGGTGATTCACTTTGCTGGCCTGAAAGCGGTTGGGGAGTCGGTGTCTAAACCTTTGGAGTACTACGATAACAACGTCAATGGATCATTGGTGTTAGCTCGCAGCATGAAGAAAGCGGGTGTGAAGAGCATTGTATTTAGCTCTTCGGCTACCGTTTACGGTGATCCAGAAGTGGTGCCAATTACTGAAAGCTCTCCAACGGGTGCAACAACTAATCCTTATGGTCGCAGTAAGTACATGGTCGAAGAATGTTTGAGTGATTTGTTCAACGCCGAAAACGACTGGAGCGTGACGTTACTGCGCTACTTTAACCCAGTTGGCGCACATCCATCGGGCACTATGGGTGAAGACCCACAAGGTATCCCAAACAATCTGATGCCGTTTATTGCTCAAGTAGCGGTAGGTCGTCGCGACAAATTGGCTGTTTTTGGAAACGATTACCCAACAGTCGATGGCACAGGCGTTCGCGACTATATTCATGTTATGGATTTAGCGGACGGACACGTAGCCGCATTGAAAGCGGTTGGCGAGAAGGCTGGTTTACACATTTACAA
This sequence comes from Vibrio sp. 10N.247.311.49, assembly GCF_041467655.1. NCBI lineage: Bacteria > Pseudomonadati > Pseudomonadota > Gammaproteobacteria > Vibrionales > Vibrionaceae > Vibrio > Vibrio sp. 10N.247.311.49. The sequence goes on along the minus strand of NZ_JBFSVA010000009.1, from coordinate 132,743 downwards.
CCTAGGTACGGGCAAAGGCTCAAGTGTACTCGAGATGGTTGAAGCCTTCGCACAAGCATCGGGCAAACCGGTTCCTTATGAACTTTGCCCACGCCGCGCAGGTGACATTGCCGAATGTTGGGCAAGTACTGAAAAAGCAGAGCGCGAGCTTGGCTGGAAGGCGACGCGTAGCGTGATGGAGATGACGGCGGATACATGGAATTGGCAGTCGAATAACCCACAAGGTTACTAAAGAACTTTTAAGCTATTGAAAAAATAGAGATTCCAGATATCTCGTGCCTTTATTCTGGAATGACGGATGAGCATAAGGCTATGAAGTGGTGGCCTTTGCACAAATAGCACAACGAGATTACACGTCATTCCCTACAGCGAGGCACGAGCGTGATAGGGAATCTCCTTGTAGAAGAATTATTCATCTTGGTGAATTGACCAAGACACAAAATTTGAGAGCAATCTAAACATGTCAAAAGTTGAATTTAACCCAGTAGACCACCCGCATCGTCGTTATAACCCATTAACGGGTCAGTGGATCTTAGTATCACCGCACCGAGCAAAACGTCCTTGGAGTGGCCAAGATGAAAAACCATCGACTGCGCAGCTTCCTGCGTATGAGAAAGAGTGTTTCTTGTGCCCAACCAATACGCGTATCTCGGGCGACGAAAACCCAGATTACGACGGCACTTATGTATTCAGTAATGACTTCGCGGCGTTGATGCCTGATTCACCTGACGCTCCAGAGTCTGATAACCCTCTATTCAAGACTCAAGGTGTTCGCGGGTTGAGCCGCGTGATCTGTTTTTCTCCGGACCACAGCAAAACGCTGCCAGAGTTACCAGTAAACAAGATTCGCGGTGTTATCGACACATGGAATGAACAGATTGAAGAGCTAGGTAAAGACTACCTATGGGTTCAAGCGTTTGAAAACAAAGGCGAGACCATGGGCTGTTCTCAGCCTCATCCGCACGGTCAGATATGGGCAAACAGCTTTTTGCCCAACGAGATTGAACGCAAAGAGAAATTGTTAAAAGAGTACTTCGAACAACAAGGTTCGAATCTTTTAGTGGATTACGTTGAAGCTGAAATGAAAGACGGCTCTCGCACTGTGGTTGAAACTGAACATTGGATTGCGGTGGTGCCTTACTGGGCGGCGTGGCCATTTGAAACCATGTTGCTACCAAAAACACACATTCGCCGTATGAGCGAACTGACTGACGAGCAGCGTGATGATTTAGCGCTTGCGATTAAGAAGCTGACCAGTCGTTACGACAACTTGTTCCAGTGTTCATTCCCTTACTCAATGGGCTGGCACTATGCACCGTTCTTCGAAGAAGGTACGGACATCGATCACTGGCAACTGCATGCGTTGTTCTACCCGCCGCTACTACGCAGCGCATCGGTTCGTAAGTTCATGGTCGGCTACGAAATGTTGGCTGAGTCTCAGCGTGATTTAACTGCAGAACAAGCCGCGCAACGTCTGCGTGATTTGAGTGACGTTCACTATAAAGAGCAGGAATAGCCTACTTCGTAGATAACGAGCGAGATTCCTGATATCTCGTCCCTCGATTCTGGAATGACGGCAGGTGAAAGGCTGATGTTGTCATTCCCTACCGTGAGAGACGAATGAGATAGGGAATCTAAAAGAATTAAAGTGGTGCCGTGAAGGGGCCATAACCAATTGAACAAAGAGTTTAACCAGAGAGTTTACTTATGTCTGACCTAATCCAAAACGTGAAAGCATCTTTTGAGCAAGTCCTTGGTTACCAAGCGACTCATATTATCCAAGCACCAGGTCGTGTGAACCTGATCGGCGAGCACACTGACTACAACGATGGTTTTGTTCTACCGTGTGCCATTAACTACCAAACGGTAGTCGCCGCGGCTAAGCGTGACGACAACATTGTTCGCGTAGTATCAGTGGACTACGGTAATGCAGTCGATGAGTTCGATTTAACTCAAGAGATCACATTCCAACAAGACAAGATGTGGGCGAACTACATTCGTGGTGTGGTGAAGTGCTTAAAAGGTCGCGGCTTTGAATTTACAGGTGCAGACATCTCTGTAACGGGCAACGTGCCTCAAGGTGCAGGTTTAAGTTCTTCTGCGGCGCTGGAAGTGGTGATTGGTCAAACATTCAAGGTGCTTTATAACCTAGAGATCAGCCAAGCTGAAGTGGCGCTAAATGGTCAGCAGGCCGAAAACGAATTTGTGGGCTGTAACTGCGGCATCATGGACCAAATGGTCTCTGCAGAAGGTCGCGCAAACCACGCGATGCTTTTGGATTGTCGTAGCCTAGAGACTCAAGCGGTTTCAATGCCAGAAGATATGGCTGTGGTTATCATTAACTCAAACAAGAAACGCGGCTTAGTCGACAGCGAATACAACACACGTCGTGAACAGTGTGAAGAAGCGGCGCGCATCTTTGGTGTTCCGGCACTTCGTGATGTGACCATTGAGCAATTCAAAGCGAAAGAGTCTGAATTGGATGAAATGGTCGCGAAACGTGCTCGTCACGTGATTACTGAAAATGACCGTACTGTTGAAGCGGCTCAAGCTCTACGCACTCATGATATGAAGCGTATGGGCGAGTTGATGGCTGAATCGCATGCATCAATGCGTGATGATTTTGAAATCACGGTGAAAGAGATTGATGCGCTGGTTGATATGGTCAAAGAAGTGATCGGTGAACAAGGTGGCGTGCGTATGACTGGCGGTGGTTTCGGTGGTTGTATTGTGGCATTAGTTCCACCTGCATTGGTTGATGAAATCAAAACAACCGTTGAACAGAAATATCAAGCGGCGACGGGTCTAAAAGAATCTATTTATGTGTGCCAAGCGAAAGACGGAGCAGGCTTAGTTGAAGTAATCTAACGGCTTCGAGATTTAATATAGAGCTTACCAAGTAAAAAGATCATGGTAGGCCAAATGCTAAAGCCTTTACTTCAGGTAGAGGCTTTTTACTGGCACTAGAAGGAATTTAGAATGACACAAGAGCAAAACCTGCATCAATCCATGACGCAGACTCCTGCCTATGATGGCCAACCCGCTCAGTTAGTGACGCTATCAAATACGCATGGCATGCAAGTGACATTCATGGATATTGGTGCAACATGGTTGAGCTGTATCCTGCCAGTAAAAGGAAACAAAAGAGAAGTTTTGTTGGGTGTTAACTCAATGGAGAACTTCGATAAACAAGCCAGCTATATGGGCACAACTGTTGGCCGTTATGCTAACCGCATTGCTAATGGTCGTTTCAAAATTGATGGTCAGAATTGCAAGCTGGAAACCAACCAAGCGGGCAATACCTTACATGGTGGCCCGAACGGATTTGATAAACGCCGTTGGAATATTGCCGAGCAAACCGAAACGTCAGTGGTGTTCAGTCTAGAGTCTGCTGATGGCGACCAAGGATTCCCGGGGAATTTGAATGTGTCGGTACGTTATGACATCACCGAAGACAATCGAGTGTCCATTAATTACTCTGCAACCACAGACAAGCCGACTGTAGTCAACCTAACGAATCATGCGTACTTCAATCTACTTGGCGCTGAAGCTGGACACGATTGTTTGTCACACATTGTCAGTATCAATGCTAATCAGTTCTTACCGACCAATTCGGTGGGTATTCCGTTAGGTAACCTTAAATCAGTGAAATCGACCAGCTTTGACTTCAATCAGCCTATGATGATCTCAGAGCGTTTGTTGGGCGATGAACAGCAGAAAGCAGCAAAGGGTTACGACCACTCTTTCTTATTGGCTGATGGCTGCAAACGCACTCAATGCGCCGCGACCGTAACCTCACCGGATGCGCTCGTCACACTAAAAGTATTTTCAACCAAACCTGCGATGCAGCTATACACCGGAAACTGGCTTGGTGGCACACCAAACCGAAGTGGTGGCAGCTATGAAGACTACGCTGGTTTGGCGCTAGAAACCCAGTTCTTACCTGACTCTCCTAACCACCCAGAGTGGAAGCAGGACAGTTGTATTCTCAAGCCTGAACAAGAATATAACTACAGTACCTGTTACCAGTTTGAATTTTCGGGGGATTCTTCAAACTAGTACGCTCTAGCTCAAAGCGGTTACGTCAATATCTTTTGTTTGTGAATAGGACGATGTGAATTATCGCGTTGTTCTTGGGGGATGAGCAAAAGTGGCGCTCAACAAGTGTGTGATTTATTAAGCGCGATTGTTGGGTATCCGAGTAAGGTAGGAAAGCCCTAACAGAAGCGATTCTGTTAGGGCTTTTTTTTGTTTGTTGTTTGGTGAGTTGACCAGAACTTAGATTTTCTCTACCGAATTACGGCGCACCAAAGTCGGAGAGAACATCATTGGCTCCGTTGAGGTGTTTTCACCTTTGGCTAAGTGCAACGCGAGTCGTGTCGCTTTCTCTGCCATCATCTGAATCGGGTAGCGAATGGTGGTTAGCTTTGGATGAACATAGCGTGCAATCAAGCCATCATCGAAGCCGATGATCGACATTTTGTCCGGCGCTTGAATACCGTTTTCATCTAGGACAGACAAAGCACCTGCCGCCATGTAATCGTTGTACGCAACAATGCCTGTGATCGGCAGAGACTTGGTTAATAGGTTAGTCATCGCGTATTCACCACCTTCACTGGTGGGAGCTGAGTACTCAATATAGCTGTCAGATAACGCTATTTTGTAATCCGAGAGTGCTGACAAGTAACCTTGTACACGCTCATCAGCATCTTCAATGCTGTGCGATGAAGCGATACAGGCAATATTTTTATGACCATGACGGATCAGATATTCAGTCGCAAGATACGCGCCTTTCTTGTTGTCCAAGAAAATACAACGGTTGGCAATCTCAGCAATATAGCGATTGATCAGCACTAAGCCTTTTACTTCTTTTGCATAGGCAATCAGTTCTTCGTCTGTCAGGCCTTTTGAGTGGATCACTAAGGCGTCGCAACGGCTATTGATCAGTAACTCAATCGCTTGTCTTTCTTCTTCACGATCGTGTGAGCCATTACCGACGAGGATATGCTTTCCGTTCTCACGAGCGACATTATCGACAGCCTTAACCAGCGTGCCAAAAAAAGGATCGGAGATATCACCAACCAACACACCGACGGTATTGGTGCTCTGGCTTACCAGCGCACGAGCATTGGCATTCGGGCGATAGCCGAGTTTAGACATCGCTTTGGTGACGGATTCAATTGAGTTCGCACTTGCCTTCGGAGACTTATTCACGACTCGAGATACGGTTGCAACAGAAACACCTGCTTCCCTTGCGACATCTTTAATTGTTGCCATTTTTAACCTCTATACATTGCTGCATCTATTTAACACCGACAATGAGTGCAAGGCAACGAAACTCTCATTTTACTTCCAGTAATGAGATCTTTACCGCTTGTAATTATTAGGCTTAATGCTAGTGTAAACATTTACATTTTACTTAATTTTAGTAAATGATTTAATGAGTGAAAATAAATCAATATAGGAAGTGAGAAATGGATACTGTCTCTTATGGTGACTTTGCTAAGTTAGAAATGCGTGTGGGTAAGATCATTGAGGTTGTGCGTCATGAAAACGCAGACAAGCTTTACATCGTGCAAGTGGATATCGGCGAGAAGACGCTACAAACGGTGACCAGCCTAGTGCCTTACTACACCGAAGAAGAGTTGATGGGTAAGCAGGTTGTTGTTTTGTGTAATCTAGCGAAGGCGAAGATGAGAGGCCACACTTCTGAGTGCATGTTGTTATGTGCCGAAACGGAAGATGAATCTGAAAGTGTATTGCTGACCCCGGAACGTGCGATGCCTGCAGGTATTCGTGTCGTTTAAGATCGCTTTAGGTTGGTGAACGATCGAGCTCACCAACCTAGATTAACTGGCGATGTAGATTAATTAACGATGTAGATTAATTAACTGTGTAGATCAATTAACTATCTACATCCATTAACAACGTATATCCATTAATAACGTACATCAACTAGCTTCGAACAGTCAGTATCAAGCCATCAATCACACTGTGGTGGTGATCTGAAACCCCAGCAAGATTGCCGTATTTAGGCTGGTGGCGATCATTTTCTAATGGGTGATGCCAACCTTGTGTGTGTTTAACGAAGTGCGCCGCAAAGCTTTCAGACACCTCTAAACATCCTGCTAATACAGTATCGACGTAGGTTTGAACGATAGGGCTGTTTTCGCAAGGTGCTTCAATCTCGTCTTTGATGTAAACCCAGATCGGTTGATCCTGTTTGAATTCATCTTGGCTTTCTATCTGAGAGGCCTTTAATTCGATACGGTGATAACCACGCTCACGGCGATCAAACTCAGCCAGTGCAATATCATCCACCTCAAGCAACACACCATTCACTTGTCCCTCGCCGAGATTGACGATCAAAGGTGATAACACATAGCTGTCATCGATCTTGCTCCAATGGCGAATTAAGCCATGAACAATCGCAGGGATCGCTTGCCCTGTCTGACCGGTAAGCTGGCGTGAAGATGAGTTGATTAAACTGCCATAACCAAAAATATACATCGCATTCCTTGTCTGAGTTGTTCCATTTAAGTCTAGTCTTACTATATGTGGCGAGATACCAAAAGTCAGTAAGTTTCTATTTATACATCTATATGTCCTTATGACTCTTTTGGTTGTGTTTTTTTGACTTGTTTATTGGCTAGTGAATCTCGTGAGTCGCTGTTTTTACTGGTTTTATCTAATTGGCGCGTTTCATGCAGTGTTATCTGCATATTGCATCGGATTTGATGCATACAAAATTTGGTTTAGGTAATACCTTGGCCGCTTATCTGAGAATTAGGAGCGAGTTTGTTAAATATCACAGATAAAAGTGTAGAAGACGCGATTCCAGCCTACCTGCGTTTAGGCTTTCGACCTTTCTTCTTTTTAGGCAGTCTCTATGCAGTGATCGCGATTGTCGCTTGGGTCATCATGTTCCAAAACGGTCAGCCTGAGATTTTAAAAGTTCCCGCACTGTGGTGGCACGTGCATGAGATGCTGTTTGGTTTCTCAATGGCGATAGTGGTCGGTTTTGTGTTAACGGCAGTACAAACGTGGACGGGTGTCAATGGCACCAAGCATTATCGATTAGCTGCGCTAGTCGGTTTGTGGCTCGCACCTCGTATTCTGTTTTGGACACCCGCTCCGTTATGGCTGATCTCGTCGGTTGAGGCGCTGTTCTTAATCTTCGCCGCCTACGAAATTGGTTTCCGAGTCGTGAAGTCGAAAGGCTGGAAGAATCTATTCTTTGTGCCACTGTTTATATTGGCTATCGTGGCGAACTTTGCTAGTTACGCGACCATTAAGGGGATGCCTCCATTCCCATCGTCTGCAGTTTGGCAGGCTATGTTGTGGTGGTTTACCTTGCTCTTATCAGTGATGGGTGGGCGAGTAATCCCATTCTTCACAGCGCGTCGTTTTGATTTCGAAAAAGCGCAGCCCTTGGTTTGGTTGGAATGGTTAGCCAATCTACCTTTGGTTGGCTTATTTGTGTTGAGCTTCTTCCCATTGACCTTTGCTCAAGTCGGCAATGAGTTGATGGTATTTGCAGGTGTGACACAGTTGGTGCGCTTTATCCGCTGGAAGCCTTGGACAACACTATCAGAACCCTTGGTGTGGTCGCTGCATGCGGCTTACCTATGTATCCCTCTCAGCTTGCTGTTACGCGGTTTGCTAGATAACCCGTTCGCGAGCCATAACATGCTGCACCTGTTTGCGATTGGCGGTTTGAGTGGGTTAATTCTGGCGATGATCACGCGCGTGACAATGGGACATACTGGCCGTGCTATCTATAAAGGGCCAAGTATGGCTTTGGCGTTCTCGGCTATATTTATCGCGGCATTCGTTCGTAGTTTAGGTGTGACATTCTTCCCGGCGTATTTATTTGAGATGGTCAATATCAGCGCGGGTTTATGGACGTTAGCGTTCGGTCTATTTATCTGGAAATTTGGGATGATGCTGTTAACGCCAAGAGTGGATGGTCACCCGGGCTAAGCCAATTAGTTATCTATTGATATAGATAGGGAAGCTCAGAGCTTCCCTTTTTGATCTTGATAACTCATTAAGTACTCGCAGCAAGGTATTGGCGTACCTGTGTGATGAGATCTTCCTTGGCGTGAGGCGAGATAAAACTGGCTTCGATGGCATTAATACTGAACTGCGCCAATTCGTTTTTGGTCACTGGGTGAGCATTGGCGACGGCGAGGAAGTTATCATTCATATAGCCGCCGAAGTAAGCCGGATCATCGGAATTGATGGTGACGCACAGCCCTTTTCTCAGCAACTCGACGATGTTGTGCTCTTGCATGGTCTCAAACACCTTGAGCTTGGTATTCGACAGCGGGCAGACGGTCAGTGGTGTACGTTTTGCTATTAGCTGTTCCATCAACTCTTCATCTTCTACACAGCGAACGCCATGATCAATTCGGGTAATGCCTAGCAAGCTCAGCGCGTCACTAATATTTTGCGCAGGGCCTTCCTCTCCGGCGTGCGCGACGGTCAGGAACCCTTGGTTGATCGCCTCTTGGAATACATGCTTAAACTTCTCCGGCGGGTTTCCTTTTTCCGACGAATCCAGCCCGACGGCAATGATCTTATCTTTATAGGGAAGGGCTTGTTTGAGCGTTTCAAAAGCGCTGTCTTCATCAAGGTGGCGCAGAAAGCACATGATCAGTTGGCTGCTGATGCCAAGTTCTTGCTCCGCTTGATTCAAAGCTCGAGTAATCCCGCCGACGATGACTTCAAAGTCAATGCCGCGTTCAGTGTGAGTCTGAGGGTCGAAGAATATCTCAGTATGAACCACATTATCTTGCTGGCACTTCAACAGATAAGCACACGTCAGGTCGTAGAAATCTTGTTCATGAATCAGTACGTTAGCGCCTTGATAATAGATATCGAGAAAAGACTGAAGATTGTGGAACTGGTACGCGTCTCTTACTTGGGCTGGGTTATCAAAGGGAATCGACACGTTATTACGCTTGGCGAGTTGGAACATCAGCTCAGGTTCTAGCGTGCCTTCAATATGTAAATGCAGTTCAACCTTGGGTAAATGTTTGATGAAGCTATCCATAGCAACTCCTTAGCTATTTTAATTATGGGCGGAGTAGGCGAGACAGTAGAGTCTGTAAACCTGAGCCTGCAGGTTATCTCTTTCATTTATCTCTGTTTGAGCATAGTTCATTTCATTGTTGTCGATAAAGTTGCACAGAAGTTGATGATGAATCGAGAGTTACGAACCCATTGAAATCCGGCGCAAACGATTTGCAGCATGGGAGTGTGATCCGCTGCAAATATTTGCAGCAATATTCATTGATTTGTGCTCTAATACCGCGCTTACCAAGGGATGGTGTTAAAAGATGCTCACTTAGATGGAGTTATCAAAGTGACCGATCCCTTAATGATCTCCCTTAGGAAAAAATAGAACATGTCTAAGAACAAAAAATTTGATATCCGCCTTACAGAAAAACGCAACGGTTGGTGTGCAGAGATTACTCGTCAAGTAACGTCTCGCAGCACAACAGTATCTAAGCGTGAGTCTGGTTTCGAAACTGAAGCTCTAGCACAAGAGTGGGCAGAGAAAGAGCTAGCATCTTTCATCTCAAACCAAGCTGAACGTAACGAGCGTAAATCAGAGCAGCGTAAAGAGCGTGACGAACTACGTCACACTAAAGAGCTTAAAGCTGAGCAAGCACGTGAAGCACGCGCAAAAGCTCGTGAAGAAGAGCAAGAAGACGCTGAGTAATCCAGTGCACAATTAATTTACAGGTCCCTTAATTTTAAGATAAGGGACAAGTAAAAAAAGCCCCGATATAGCTTTTCTCTTTCTAGTTAAAAGTTTATCGGGGCTTTTTCATTTGTGGCGTACTAGTCTGGATTACGTAACCACTCATGGCTGGTGGCTACGTATCTGATTCACTAATTACCCGAATTCGGTCCTTAGTTGTTTAGCGATGTCAGCCAATCGTCTTCCGCGACTTCTTCAATGTAACTCTCAACAGACTGTCCCACTTCATCATCATCTTGCTTGAAGTAAGCAATGTGGAATACTGCGTCACCTTCGTTTACCAACGGTAGAGTTTGCTGACCAATCACGATACCGCCTTTAGTGGTAATTACTTGGCCTTCTTGGTGACCCAATGGAGAACTGATGTAAGCCAGGGTTTGTCCTGCTTCAACTTGTTCGCCAAGCCTTACCATATTACGCAAAATGCCGTCTGATTCAGCGCGGATCCAACTGGTCGATTTACTCAATACTGGCTCTGGTAACTTCTTACGGTTAGGGCGCAGCATGCCGATTTCTTTCATCACTTGATGCACGCCAAGGTAACCCGCACGAATCGCTAGGTGATCAAAACGCAGCGCTTCACCACCTTCGTAAGTTAATACAGGAATACCCAGTTTTTCCGCTTCGCTGCGCAATGAACCATCACGCAGTGGAGAATCTATGATCACGGGTGTTGCGAACGCTTTTGCGATGCGCAGTGTTTCAGGGTTCGACAGGTTTGCACGGATCTGTGGCAAGTTAGTACGGTGAATCGCACCTGTGTGAAGATCCAAAATGTAATCACAGTGCTTCGCTACGTTCTCAAAGAAGGTGTGAGCGATGCGTGATGTCAGTGATCCTTTTTCACTTCCTGGGAAGCAACGGTTCAGGTCACGACGGTCTGGTAGATAACGAGACTTATGGATAAAACCAAATACGTTAACGATAGGCACAACAAGTAGTGTTCCTTTCAGTTTCTTTGGATCAATCGCATTGGTCAGCTGTCGTGCAATCTCAACACCGTTTAGTTCATCTCCGTGGATCGCCGCGTTTACCATCAGTGTTGGGCCCGCTTGGCGACCATGAATAATTTCAATCGGGATTGAAAGTGGAGAATGCGTGTAAAGCTGAGCCGCTTGCAGTTCAATCTCCATTCTCTGTCCTGGCTGAACAGTATAACCAAGTAATTCGAAGGGTTGATTAGGTTTTAGTCTTGCCATTTAGGTTGTTCTCAACATGGTGATAATTCGTTAACACGGAATGTATCAATCGTTGATTTTTAGTACGAATCAATCGCTTTACGGTGACGACAAAACTTTTTTATGGAGGGGTTTCTTAATTGGTTTCTGTTTTTGATTTGGCTAGTTAGAAGGGGTTTATAATTGTGAATTTCCTGACAATACATTGATTTAACGCTGATATTTATTGTTCGATTGGTTGGTATTATCCATCGCCATTTTTTGGCGGCCAAATTCAAATATCGAGATCAAAATGAAAAAAACAATTTCAAAAGTTGTAGCACTAGCAGTGGTATCTGTTGCTCTATCTGGTTGTGTGGGTAGTAACGCAGTAACCGGTTATCTAATGAAGTTTAACGTGAAGGCTGTTGATAACCGTTACGCTCGTGGTGGTTTGAACATACTACTTGCACCTGCGTATGGTCTAACGGTTGCTGCCGATTACCTAGTATTCAACTCACTAGAGTTCTGGACGGGTAGCAACCCACTAACAGGTGCTCCGCACATCTTTGATACTAAGACTGATACTTACCTTGATATCAACGATCAGCTTGATAAGTCACTGACTGAAGCGCCAGTAGGCCCGATCACGAGTGCCGATATGATTGAGAAAGGTCAAATGCAGCAGATCGACGAAAACACTATCCAAATGGACATCACTTACCAATCTGGTGAGCGTGCGACGTTAATCGGTGTTCGTGATGGCGAGATGGTGACGTACTTCATCGATGGCGAAGTTGTGGCACAAACTTCAATTGATGAGCTAGAGAGCTACGCGGCTTCACGCGCTTAATTGTTTATTTAGTCACAAGTAGTAGCTACAAAGATTAGATACAAAAACAGGTACTCATTGAGTACCTGTTTTATTTTGTCTCAGATAAACGGTGTTTACTGTAAAACACCATTTACTGAACAAACATAGCTTATCGAATTAAGCTTTTTCTGGGATCGCTTCAAGCAATGCAACCATTTGGTTCCAGAATAGCTCAACGGTGTCGATCTTCACTTTCTCATCAGGAGAGTGCGGAAACTTGATGGTTGGGCCGAAAGAAACCATATCCATGTTCGGGTAAGGTTCTTTGAATAGACCACACTCAAGACCAGCATGGATAACCATGATGTTTGGCTTGTGACCGTAGATACCTTCGTACATGTCACGGAAGATATGCATGATTTCTGAATCTGCGTCTGGTTTCCAACCTGGGTAAGCACCAGAGAACGCGATGTTAGCGCCTGCTAGTTCAGCAACAGAGTGAAGCATGCTTTCTACTTGGCTACGACCTGAATCGATAAGAGAGCGGATCAGGCAAAGTACTGTGATTGAGTTCTCTTCTGTTGTGATAACACCTACGTTTAGAGACGTTTCCACAACACCTTCAATCTCGTCACTCATACGAATCACGCCGTTTGGACATGCGTTAAGTGCCGCGATAAAGCGAGCTTGGTCTGCTGACGCAAGTGCGCCCATTTCTACAGAAGCTTCTTCATTGAAAGTCACGATGCTGTCTTCTACTTTACCTAGCTCTGTTGAAAGCAGCTCAGTGTAGTAGTTGTATAGTGAAGCCAGTTTTTCTTGGTTTGCCGCAGGAACAGCAACCGTTACGAAACCTTCACGAGGGATCGCGTTACGAAGGCTACCACCTTTGAATTCGACGATGCGAAGGTCTAGCTCTTTTGCGTGACCCGCTAGGAAGCGAGCAAGCAGTTTGTTTGCGTTTGCACGACCTGTGTGGATGTCACAACCAGAGTGACCGCCTTTTAGGCCTTTTAGCGTTAGCTTACGTGTTACGAAGTCAGCTGGAATCGCATTACGAGCAATTTCAAATGTCATTGCGCCGTCGATACCGCCAGCACAACCCATGTACACTTCGCCTTCTTGCTCTGAATCGGTGTTAAGAAGGATATCGCCTTCTAACCAACCCGCTTCAAGACCGAAAGCACCAGTCATGCCTGCTTCTTCATCTACTGTTAGTAGAACTTCGATAGGGCCGTGTTGGATTTCGTTTGAAGCAAGAACCGCTAGGCAAGAAGCCATGCCCATGCCGTTATCAGCGCCAAGCGTTGTGCCTTTAGCTGTAACCCACTCACCATCAATGTATGGTTGAATTGGATCTTTAGCAAAGTCATGAACTGTGTCTTCGTTCTTTTGTGGAACCATATCGATGTGAGCTTGTAGCACTACACCTTTTTTGTTTTCCATACCCGCCGTTGCTGGCTTTTTGATGAATACGTTACCCGTTGGGTCACGACGTACATCTAGGCCTTGCTCTGTTGCCCAAGCAATAATGTATTGAGCAAGCTCTTCTTCATGCTTAGAAGGGTGTGGGATTGAGCAAATCTTATCGAAGAACTGCCAGATAGGGGCAGGGGATAATTTACTGATCTCAGAATGGAATTCAGACACGGATGACTCCTTTTTTATTTAATAACCATATATTTAGGTTTTGTATGGGGAAAAACCTAGAACAAAAATCTAAAATATGGGTCTGTTTTGATGGCAACAGCATACCACTTGAGCGTTTTGACGAGTAGCGGTTCTAAACCTCAAATAGCTCAAATTTTGAAAGCGATCTTGTCCATCTGATCACAGCTAAGCGCCTTGATGCTTATAAATGGAGCAGGCAAACGTTTGTTTAATTCTATTATGTAATTTTATTACAAAAATAAGTTTGCAAAATAACCGTAAATGGCCAAAAATGTGACGTATAGCAAAAAATACTTGTAATCTTCTTTCTTTAGGGTATATTAATAACCAACTTCTGAGATGAAGAGTAAATGCTCAAAGGATGAGTCCGTTTTATCGCCTCCAAGGAACCGAGAAATCAAATTCGTTTTTTATTGATTTATTAAGGTGATAGTTATGAAAGGTTTACCATCTGCAATGTTCTGGATTAACAGCTCTGTTTACACTAGCAACTTTGCATACCCTACAAGCTTTGGTTACTAATACCGTAAGCATGTAACTCGAACAGTTTTGTTCACCCCTATATATTGGAATTCTTTTACAGCCCTTTTGGTTGACAGATTCTACCGCCACTCAGTTTTGAGTGGCGTTTTTTTTGCCTGCTACTTTTCCAAACCGCTTTCGCTTGTCACTTTCCTTGCTGTTCTGCGTGGTTGTTTTTTAAACGCCGAAATATCAATTTGCGCCTTATTACTGATCCTGTTGAAAAATACATAACTATTGTGAGTTTGAATTCAGAATTTACTGGCTAGATTATCAATGAAAATAACCGATGGTAGAAAAAACAACCAACTAGTTTTAGTGAGTCTATTGTTGTTAATTGTTTGTTTTTAATGGTTATTTATCGATGATATCTTCATTTTTAATCGCTTTGTTTCATACGGCATTCTGATAAATATCGATTAGAGCCTTAATTCTATCTGGAATTTGTTATTTGATAACTTTATAATCCACAGCCAATCGATTACGCAACCGTTTACTCTTTACCCTTATAGGATTCGATAATGTTCGAAAAGCTATTCAAACTCAGTGAAAATGGCACCAATGTGCGCACTGAAATCATCGCAGGTCTAACAACCTTCCTAACAATGGCTTACATCATTTTTGTAAACCCAATGATTCTAGCTGATGCTGGTATGGACCATGGCGCTGTATTTGTAGCAACCTGTTTAGCGGCTGCTATTGGCTGTTTCATCATGGGCTTTGTTGCTAACTACCCAATTGCTCAAGCTCCAGGCATGGGTTTGAACGCATTCTTTACCTACGCTGTTGTAATGGGTATGGGTTATACGTGGCAAGTTGCTCTGGCAGCGGTTTTCGTATCAGGCGTAATCTTCATCTTCTTAAGCATCTTTAAGATCCGTGAATGGATTATCAACTCGATCCCTATGTCTCTGCGTGTTGGTATCTCTGCAGGTATCGGTCTTTTCCTAGCGTTTATTGCGCTTAGCAATGCAGGCATCGTTGTTTCTAACCCAGCAACTAAAGTTTCACTGGGCGACATTACCGCGATTGCTCCTATCCTAGGCTCACTTGGTTTCTTCCTAACGATTGCTCTTGTTCACCGTGGCGTGAAAGGGGCAGTAATGATTGCGATTCTAGCTATCACAGCTCTTGGCATTGTTATTGGTGACGTTCAATACGGCGGCATCATGTCTACACCACCAAGCCTTGCTCCTACATTCATGCAGCTTGATTTCTCTGCTGTATTTGAAATCGGTATGATTTCAGTGGTATTCGCGTTCTTGTTCGTCGATTTGTTCGATACAGCGGGTACTCTGGTTGGTGTTGCAACGAAAGCAAACCTAATCAAAGAAGACGGCAAACTACCTCGCTTGAACAAAGCACTGCTTGCTGACTCTACAGCAACATCTATTGGTGCACTGCTAGGTACATCAAATACTACTTCTTATGTTGAGAGTGTTGCGGGTGTTGCTGAAGGCGGCCGTACCGGTCTAACGGCTGTTGTTGTTGGTATCTTATTCCTACTGGCTCTTTTCTTCTCGCCACTTGCAGGTATGATTCCGGCTTACGCAACATCAGGTGCACTTTTCTATGTAGCAATTCTGATGATGTCTGGCCTAGTTGGCATTGATTGGCGTGATCTTACGGAAGCAGCACCAGTCGTGGTAACATGTCTGCTTATGCCGCTGACGTACTCTATCGCTGAGGGTATCTCACTAGGTTTCATCGCTTACGCTGCAATTAAGCTGCTAAGTGGTAAAGGTCGCGACGTTTCACCTGCTGTGTGGGTAATGTCGGCTATCTTTATTCTTAAATACATTTTCGCTTAATCGTCTAGATTTCTGCTTAATCGCTGAAGAGGCTATGTTTGAAATAGCCTCTAATAACATGACAAAATTATTAGGTTTTATACTATGAGCAACAAATTCGTTATCACTTGGGACAACATGCAGACTTACTGCCGTCAACTTGCTGAAAAGCAAATGCCAGCAGAGCAGTGGAAAGGCATCTGGGCAGTAAGCCGTGGTGGTTTGGTTCCTGGTGCAATCTTGGCTCGTGAGCTAGGTATTCGTCACGTAGATACGATTTGTATTTCTAGCTACGACCACGATCACCAACGTGATATGACAGTAGTTAAAGCACCTGAAGGTGACGGCGAAGGCTTCCTAATCGTTGAAGACTTGGTTGATAGTGGTGACACTGCACGTAAGCTTCGCGAAATGTACCCTAAAGCGAAACTGATCGCTGTATGTGCAAAACCATCTGGCGCTGATTTGCTAGACGAGTACATTGTTGATATCGCTCAAGACACATGGATTGAGCAACCTTGGGATACTAGCCTAAGCTACGTAGAGCCAGTAAATCGCAAGTCAAAATAAGCGTAAACTTAGTTTTTTGAGAAATGACCCTTTATAGGGTCATTTTTTTTTATATTATTAGTGACAACCATTTCTTATTAAGTATCCCAATGTCTGAACCAGAAGAAACGAGCTCGAACCTTTCGGAAACTTTGTTTGTAAAGCACAAGCAAGCGAAAGAGACCTCAATGTTGACACAATACATGCCAAGCTCTGAAGCGCTATTGGATGAGAAACGTGAACAGCAAAACTCATCATGGTATCGAAACCTAAGACGTCTTCAGTGGGTATGGCAAGGCGTTAATCCAATAGAGCAGGAAGCGGTATTGGCTCGCATCGCGTCATCAGATAACTCTCGTACAACCGATGAGTGGCTTGATACGGTCATGGGTTACCGAAGTGGTAACTGGGCATACGAATGGACCAAGCTGGGTATGCAGCATCAAAATCGTTCTAATGAGAAGAATGGTGAAGAGATGGCTGAAGAGCTATTTTCCGCATCGTTGTGCTTCAGTATTGCGGGTTACCCACACCTCAAGAACGACAACTTGGCAGCTCAGGCTCAAGTGTTGGCCAACGCAGCCTATTCTGAAGCGATCAAGCACACTAAGTTGATCGTCAAACAGATTGATATCCCATACCAAAACAAGAAGATCAAAGCGAACTTGCATCTAACCAAGACAGATAAACCACAACCGGTTGTGATTGTCAGCGCGGGTCTAGATAGCTTGCAAACCGATATGTGGCGCCTGTTTAGGGATTATTTAGCACCTAAGAACATTGCTATGTTAACGGTAGACATGCCATCAATAGGGCACAGTGCACATTGGCCGTTAACAGAAGACTCATCTTGTCTTCACCAAGCAGTGCTGAATGAATTGCCTAACATCCCATGGGTCGATCACCACAAAGTCGGCTTGTTTGGTTTCCGCTTCGGTGGCAATGCGATGGTGAGATTATCTTTCCTTGAGCAACATAAGATTAAAGCGTGTATCTCTTTAGGCGCGCCAATTCACGACATCTTTGTTCATGCCGACAAACTGAAACAGATGCCTAAGATGCATCTAGATGTGTTGGCTTCGCGTCTTGGTAAAGGGGCGGTCGATATCAATAGCCTTTCTGGGCAGTTGATGGCGTGGTCACTCAAGGTACAAGGCTTGCTGTCAAACAGTAAAACCAGTGTTCCTATCTTGGCATTGGCTCTGGAAGGTGACCCGGTTTCACCGCCAATGGATAATCAACTGGTTGCTATTTACAGTGATTACGGAAAAGCGAAGAAAATCAAAGCTAAGTCAATTACACAAGGTTATGAGCAATCCCTCGAATTGGCGATAAAGTGGCTTGAGGATGAATTATTTAGATGACATTTCTCCTAAATTAGTTAAGCATGAAAAGTGTACAAACTAAGTACCTGATACTCAGAGATAATTTATAAAATCCAAATGCGTAGTTTCTACGTATAACAGTCTGAGTAACGTCATTCTTAACATTGAAAATGGAGATTCAATATGTCAGAAGTGACACAACAACCTACGCATTACCGCTTGTTGAATGTTTTAAAGGCGATCGGGCCTTACTTAAGGGAACCGCAATCAGAAGAAGGCCACTATATCTTTGATTGCTTGTCTGTATGTGTGAACGATAAAAAATCACCAGAAGAACGCGAGTTCTGGGGCTGGTGGCTGGAATTGGATAAGTCGGAAGAGGGATATTCGGCGAAGTACAATATCGGCAAGTACAACATCGATGGTAACTGGGATTCTTTGCCGTTACCTAAAAAGGCGGTCGCTGAGGTCTCTCGAACTCAAGAAGCCTTCCACAAGAAACTGGTTGATGAACTTCAAAGTAAGTTTGAAATCAGTATCCAATTAGACGAAGAGTCTGTCGAATTCGTCTAATTTTAAAGGTTACTCTTCTATACAAAGCAAAAAGGTGCGATTTCGCACCTTTTCTGCTTGTGAATTCCCCTTTTGATTGCTAAAACATCACCTCTTATTTGTTTTATCCATAAAAGACTTCATGACAACAAATCATCAAAGCGGGACAACAACACAGCGTAAAACTGTCGTTGTTAAACTGGGTACCAGTGTCTTAACTGGTGGAACATTGGCATTAGACCGCGCTCATATGGTTGAGCTGGTTCGTCAATGTGCTGAATTAAAAAAACAAGGCCACTCTGTGGTTATGGTTTCGTCTGGTGCAATTGCAGCAGGACGTGAGCACCTTGGTTACCCCGCACTTCCCAACTCAATGGCGAGCAAACAGTTGCTTGCGGCAGTTGGGCAAAGTCAGTTGATTCAAGTTTGGGAGTCTTTGTTTGCTATCTATGGCCTTAAGATTGGCCAGATGCTACTGACTCGTGCTGATCTCGATGATCGCGAGCGTTTTCTTAATGCACGTGACACGATCAACGCACTGGTTGAGCACGATATTATTCCGGTAGTAAACGAAAACGACGCAGTAGCAACCAACGAAATTAAAGTGGGCGACAATGATAACTTGTCGGCCTTAGTGGGTATTTTGTGCGGTGCTGATAAGCTTTTGCTACTAACAGACCAAAAAGGCCTGTTTACGGCTGACCCTCGTAAAGATCCAAATGCTGAGCTCATCAAAGAAGTGAAAACCATTGATGACACGCTGCGTAAGATCGCAGGTGGCAGCGGTACTACGTTGGGTACTGGCGGCATGGCGACAAAACTGCAGGCGGCTGACATTGCTCGTCGCGCAGGCATCGAAGTGATTATTGCTGCGGGCAGTGCTGAAAATGTGGTGTTTGATTCACTGAGTGATAACCCACAAGGCACACGTTTCTTGCCTTTAGCGGAAGCGCTTGAAAACCGTAAACGCTGGATTTTAGCGGGCCCTGCTTCAGCAGGTGACATCGTGGTTGACGACGGCGCAGTAAACGCAGTCAACACCAAAGGCAGCAGCTTGTTGGCGAAAGGGGTTGTTCGAGTTAAAGGCGAATTCTCTCGTGGTGAAGTTACCCAAGTCACAGACAGCAAAGGCAAAGTAATTGCGCGTGGTATCGCCAGTTATTCAAGCCAAGACCTAGCAAAAATTGCAGGCAAGCACAGTAAAGATATTGGCGACATCCTTGGATACGATTATGGGTCAGAAGTCATTCACCGTGACGACCTAGTTGTAATCCAAGAGTAGCTCGTGATGATAAGGTGAATCACCTTTTTGCATCCAAAGACAGACAGAATTTAGGGAGAGTTAAACGTGGATTTAACTAACATGGGTATCGCAGCAAAAGACGCTGCTTTCCACCTAGCGACCGCATCTACGGCGCAAAAGAATAAAGCATTGGCGATTATCGCTGATGAGCTAGAAGCAAACGCAACAACGATTTTAGAAGCGAACGCGAAAGACATCGAATTAGGTCGCGAAGCGGGTTTAACTGACGCACTGCTTGATCGTCTACTTCTTAACGAAGAGCGCTTAACCGGTATCGCTAACGATGTTCGTAACGTGATTAGCCTGAATGACCCAGTTGGCAGCGAAATTGACAGCAAAGTACTAGAAAACGGTATGTCGCTGTCTCGTCGCCGCGTGCCACTTGGTGTGGTGGGTGTTATCTATGAAGCGCGTCCGAACGTAACCATCGATATTGCAGCTCTGTGTCTGAAGACAGGTAACGCAAGCATTCTACGTGGTGGTAAAGAGACGTTTTTCTCGAACATGGAACTGGTTAAGGTTATCCAGTCTGCATTAGAGAAAGCGGAGCTTCCAGCCGCTTCTGTTCAGTACATCGAGAAGCCTGATCGTGAACTCGTTTCTCAACTGCTTAAACTGGACGACTACGTGGATATGATCATTCCTCGTGGCGGCGCTGGTCTGCACAAGATGTGTAAAGAGAACAGCACCATCCCAGTAATCATCGGCGGCTTTGGTATCAGTCATATCTTCGTTGATGAAAGCGCTGATCTTGAGAAATCTGTCGATGTGGTCGAAAACTCAAAAGTTCAACGTCCATCGGCGTGTAACTCGTTAGATACACTGCTAGTGCATGAAGCGGTTGCTGAAGCTTTCCTAACTAAGCTGAAACAGCGTTTAGCCGGCAAGGTAACCTTAGTTGCTGATACCAGTGCAAAATCGCTGCTAGCGGGTTTTGAAGACCAACGTGATGCGGTTGAAGGCGACTTTGACACTGAATGGCTAAGCTACACGCTAGGCGTGAAAGTGGTAGCGGATGTGGCAGAAGCGATTGACCACATGCGTGTACACAACGCGAGTCATTCAGATGCGATCATGACCAATAGCTTAGAGAGCTCAGAGCGTTTCATTAACTCTGTTGGTTCTGCAGCGGTTTATGTGAATGCATCAACACGTTTCACTGATGGAGCACAGTTTGGTTTAGGTGCTGAAGTTGCCGTGTCTACTCAGAAATTGCATGCTCGCGGCCCAATGGGCTTAGAAGAGCTGACAAGCTACAAATGGGTAGGTAAAGCGAACTATTTAGTCCGCGGTTAACGCTGGTCGTTAATTTTACTCCTCAGCTCATTTTTGAAATGGCGGTCGAGTAGCAATAATCAATGAATCACCACACAAAAGGGCCTTAATTGGCCCTTTTTCTTTCCTAACGTTTGGCAATTCCGTTACACTGATATTCAATTATTTGGAGGTGATATGCATTGTCCTTTTTGTTCAGAGAACGACACTAAAGTAATCGATTCAAGACTGGTAGCCGATGGCCATCAGGTTCGTCGTCGCCGTCAATGCCTTGCATGTAGTGAACGTTTTACTACGTTCGAATCGGCAGAACTTGTGATGCCTAAAGTCATAAAGTCGAATGGAAACCGCGAACCATTTAATGAAGATAAAATGGTGGGTGGTGTACAGCGCGCCCTAGAAAAACGCCCAGTGAGTGCTGACGCGATTGAACTTGCGATCAGTACGATTAAGTCACAACTCCGTGCAACTGGTGAGCGTGAAGTACCAAGCGAGATGATTGGTAATCTTGTGATGGGCCAATTGAAAGAATTGGATAAAGTGGCGTACATTCGTTTTGCCTCTGTTTACCGCAGCTTTGAAGACATCCGAGAGTTTGGCGAAGAAATCGCTAAATTAGAGGATTAACTCCTCAATCATGTCAAACTTTACTCCCCTAGATTTTCAAATGATGTCGCGTGCTATTCAGTTAGCAAAACGCGGCATTTACACTACTGCGCCAAACCCTAATGTGGGTTGTGTCATTGTACAAACCGACGGTCAGATCGTTGGTGAAGGTTTTCATGCCAAAGCTGGCGAACCTCATGCTGAAGTACATGCCATGCGAATAGCAGGCGACAAAGCAAAAGGTGCGACGGCTTATGTCACGCTAGAGCCTTGTTCTCATTACGGTCGAACGCCGCCTTGTGCTGAAGGTTTGATTAAGGCTCAAGTAGCCAAAGTGATTTGTGCCATGCAGGACCCAAACCCAAAAGTCGCAGGTCGTGGTATCAAAATGCTACGCGATGCGGGTATTGAGGTTGAAATCGGTTTGCTAGAGCAAGACGCTCTCGACTTGAACCCTGCATTTATCAAGCGTATGCAAACTGGCATGCCATTCGTTCAGTTAAAGATGGCCGCTAGCCTTGATGGGCAAACGGCATTGGAAAATGGCCAAAGCCAGTGGATCACATCGCCAGAAGCACGTCGTGATGTTCAGAACTACCGAGCAAAATCAGGCGCTGTGTTGTCAACTAGCCAGACGGTGATTGAAGACAACGCGTCGTTGAATGTTCGTTGGGCAGAGTTGCCAAGCAGTATCAAAGGTCATTACGCTGAAGACGAGCTGCGTCAGCCGATTCGCGTGATTCTTGATCGTCAAAACCAACTGCGTCCTGAACTCAAGTTATTCCAGACTCCAACATCGGTGTTGAGAGTTGCCGAAGCATCTGCTGATATTGAAGTCGCAACCACAGATGCAGGTCAGCTCGATTTGCACGATCTGATGCGTCAATTACCTGCCAATCATATCGACCATATTTGGGTCGAAGCGGGCGCAACATTGGCAAAAAGCTTGATTGAAGAGCAGCTGGTGGATGAGCTAATCCTTTATTTAGCACCTAAACTTATGGGCAGTGACGGACGAGGTTTGATGGGTGCATTAGGGCTCACTTCAATGTCTGACGTTATTGACCTAGAAATTAAAGATGTTCGACAGGTTGGTGTGGATATTCGCATCGTTGCGAAACCCGTATTTCGAAACAGATAGTAACGAAACCACAGTTGAAATAGTTACTCCAACTACATACGTGTCGTTGACAACAAAAAGAGTTTTAAAATGTTTACAGGAATTGTAGAAGCCGTAGGTACATTGAGTGCAATCACTCCCCGCGGAGAAGACATCACCGTAACGGTTAATGTTGGTAAGCTTGACATGGCTGACGTTAAGTTAGGCGACAGTATCGCTACCAATGGTGTGTGTTTGACAGTTGTTGAATATAACGACCACAGCTACAGTGCAGATCTTTCGCTTGAGACCCTGAAAAAAACGGGTTTTGTCGATTACCAAGCGGGCGATAAAGTTAACCTTGAGAAAGCAATGTTACCAACCACGCGTTTCGGTGGACATATAGTGTCTGGTCACGTTGATGGCGTGGGTGAGATTGTTGAACGTAACCAAGTTGGCCGTGCGATTGAATTCTGGGTAGAAATGCCAGCAGAAATCTCAAAATACGTGGCTCAAAAAGGCTCAGTAACAGTTGATGGCATTAGCCTGACTGTGAACGATTTACGTAAGAACGCATTCAAGCTGACTATCGTTCCTCATACTTCTTCAGAAACCACCATCGACCAATTCAATGTCGGTCGTAAAGTGAATCTAGAAGTTGATGTATTAGCACGTTACATGGAGCGTTTACTGCAAGGTCAGCAACAAGAATCTGAGCCTGAATCTCGATTAACGATGGAATTCTTACAGCAGAATGGTTTTGCCTAACCGTTGATACAAAGTGCGTTAAGCGAGACTTTGTAAAGCGAAGCAATATCATCAGGTTTAAATAGTGTCGGTTCTAGGAAGCAGAACCATTTCAAAGGATATAGAACAATGCCAATTAGTACTCCTCAAGAAATTATTGAAGACATTCGCCTAGGAAAAATGGTTATCCTGATGGATGATGAAGATCGCGAAAATGAAGGCGATCTGATCATGGCAGCAGAACATGTGACGCCAGAAGCGATTAACTTCATGGCGATGTACGGCCGTGGTTTAATTTGTCTGACGCTAACCAAAGAGCGTTCAAACCGCATGGGTCTAGCGCCTATGGTTCAAGATAACAACGCACAGTACACCACTAACTTTACTGTTTCGATTGAAGCGGCAGAGGGCGTAACAACGGGTATCTCTGCATCAGACCGTGCAGTGACGGTTCAAGCGGCAGTGGCGAAAGATGCGAAAGCGGCTGATCTTGTTCAACCTGGTCATATTTTCCCACTGACAGCGCAAGATGGCGGTGTTCTGACTCGCGCAGGACACACAGAAGCAGGTTGTGATTTAGCACGTCTTGCAGGCTGCGAGCCAGCATCGGTTATCGTTGAGATCCTTAACGACGACGGTACTATGGCTCGTCGCCCTGACCTTGAAGTGTTTGCTGAAAAACACGACATCAAGCTAGGCACGATTGCTGACTTGATTGAATACCGCAACAACACAGAAACAACGATTGAGCGTGTAGCACAATGCCATTTACCAACAGAGTTTGGTGATTTCGAGCTGGTGACTTACCGCGATACAATTGATAACCAGATCCACTACGCGATGCAAAAAGGCGACCTATCTGAAGGTGCTCCTTTGGTACGTGTTCACCTGCATGACACGTTCACCGATCTGCTTCATTCAGACCGTGGTACTGAACGCAGCTGGTCGCTAGATAAAGCGATGAAGCGTATTGGCGACGAAGGCGGTGTGTTGGTTATTCTTGGCAACGAAGAGTCGTCTGATTCTTTGATTCACAAAGTGAAGACATTCGAAGCGCAAGACAAGAACGAGCAGCCAACTATGGCGAAGAAGCAGGGTACCTCGCGTCGTGTTGGTGTCGGTTCTCAGATTCTTCAAGATCTAGGTGTGCACGATATGCGTCTGCTTTCTTCAAGCACTAAGCGTTACCACGCATTGGGTGGTTTTGGCCTTAACGTTGTTGAGTACGTTTGCGAATAAACCATGCGTTAGCAAGCAGACGTTTCTCTGTTTGTAGCAACATAATTTACCGATGATTTCAGTGGCTCTTTTGGTGATAAATCTTGCCAAAAGAGCAAAGTAGCCAAGTCCGACTCAAAACGTGTTCAACACACAAACTTGGTTACTCGCTGTTCCTATATGCTTGGGATCAGCGCTGCATTATCATCTTTACATTGCCGGTGTCTGTTCTTCTAAATTACCATTAGATATTGCTCACAGTTTTGTGCTAGAATCCGGCGATTCTCACTTGATGAAAATAGTTAAAGGAAGGCTTATGAAAGTGATCGAGGGTGGCTTCCCAGCGCCAAATGCAAAAATTGCTATCGTTATTGCTCGTTTCAACAGTTTTATTAACGAAAGTTTACTTTCTGGTGCAATCGATACTTTAAAGCGTCATGGACAAGTAAGCGAAGACAACATCACTGTTGTTCGTTGCCCTGGTGCAGTAGAACTTCCACTTGTAGCGCAGCGCGTTGCAAAAACAGGTAAGTTCGATGCGATTGTATCTCTTGGTACAGTAATTCGTGGCGGTACACCTCACTTTGACTATGTTTGTAGTGAATGTAATAAAGGTTTGGCACAAGTGTCTCTGGAATATTCTCTTCCAGTAGCGTTTGGTGTTCTTACTGTTGATACGATCGATCAAGCTATTGAACGCGCAGGAACCAAGGCTGGTAATAAGGGTGCAGAAGCAGCACTTAGCGCACTTGAGATGATCAACGTTCTTTCTGAAATCGATTCCTAATGGGGGCCAGTGTGAAACCAGCCGCACGTCGTAACGCACGTCAATTTGCTCTACAAGCAATTTATTCTTGGCAAATTACTAAAGAAAATATTGCTACCGTTGAAGAACAGTTCTTATCTGGTGGTAAGTATGATGAAGAAGAGCATCATGCTGCAGAGCCTGCTCTTGCTATGCCAGAAACAGACGTTGCATACTTCCGCGACCTACTAACTGGTGTTGCTCTTAGCCACATGGAACTTGATAGCAAGCTTCGTCCATTCGTATCTCGCCCTATGCAAGATCTGGATCTGATGGAACTAGCGCTTCTACGTTTAGCTATGTACGAGATGACTCGTCGCGAAGATGTACCATACAAAGTGGTTATCAACGAAGCTATCGAGCTTGCAAAAGTATTTGCAGCAGAAGACAGCCATAAGTTTGTTAACGGTGTGCTTGATAAAGCTGCACCGCACGTTCGTAAGAAATAAGACGTTCGTATATTGAATCTAAAGGTCAGCTTTATGCTGGCCTTTTTTGTAACTAAATTTCTGTAATATCCATGATTACGGCGATTTTTATGAGACTAAAGATAGGGCATGTGATGTCTGGCGAATTTAACCTGATTGAAAAATATTTTGTAAATCGACAACCACAACGTAAAGACGTTCTTCTAGCTGCTGGCGATGATTGTGCTTTGGTCAAAGCGCCGGGCAATGTTGAGATAGCGATCAGCACGGACACCTTAGTGGCTGGTACCCATTTCTTAGCTGAGGCGAATCCGGCTTGGGTGGCACACAAAGCGTTGGCTTCCAATATCAGTGACCTTGCTGCAATGGGCGCGACGCCTGCTTGGGTGTCTTTTGCTTTAACCATGCCTGAAATCGATGAAGCATGGCTTGCTCCCTTCTGTGACTCCTTTTTTAAACTCGCAGACTACTTTGGTATTCAGTTAATTGGTGGCGACACAACCAAAGGTCCACTAAGCCTGACACTGACGGTACAGGGCTTTGTTCCTGAAGGACGAGCGCTGCGCAGAGATGGCGCGAAAGTGGGCGACTGGATTTACGTAACAGGTAATCTAGGTGACAGCAAAGCTGGCTTAGAAGTGTTACTTAACCCTGAGCAGAACAGAGCGAAGCCCTATGCTGCTGAGCTTGAAGAGAGACATTATGTGAGCGCCCCACGAGTGTTAGCGGGTCAGGCTCTAGTGAACCTTGCTTCATCTGCGATTGATATCTCTGATGGCGTTATTGCTGATTTAAAACATATCCTTAAGCGTTCTCAAGTTGGCGCGAGTATTGATGTAAGCACGCTGCCTATCTCTCCAGAGTTATGTCAGTTCGCTCCTGATATCACTTCAGCTCAGCAGTATGCGCTAACGAGTGGTGAAGAGTACGAACTGTGCTTTACTGTACCAGAAGAGAATAAAGGGTCGCTGGAAAGTGCTTTGTCACACACTGGTACAAAAGTCACCTGCATTGGCCAGATAAGACCTGTAGAATATTTTGAATTACACAATAATGGTGAACCACTAAGCTGGAACTTAACTGGTTACGATCACTTTAAGGTTAATTGATGACAAACCCACTTTCTCTTATTTCTCTTAAAAATCCTTGGCATTTCTTAGCAACGGGTTTTGGCAGTGGCTTATCGCCTATTATTCCCGGCACAATGGGCACGCTTGCGTCAATTCCGTTGTACCTATTGTTGGTTCAGCTACCGTTTCCTGCTTACGTTGCCGTGGTGGTGGTAAGCTGCATTATTGGTATTAAGATCTGCCAAGTAACGTCTGATGATATGGGCGTGCATGACCACGGTTCTATCGTTTGGGATGAGTTTGCGGGCTTTTGGATCACCATGAGCTTAGTGCCTATGCTGAATATCCCTGCCGATGACTGGAAATGGCTTCTGACTGGTTTTGTGCTTTTCCGCTTCTTTGACATGGTAAAACCTTGGCCGATTGGTTGGCTAGATGCGCGAATTCACGGCGGCTTGGGTATCATGATTGACGATATTGTAGCGGGTATTATGGCGGCTATTTCGTTGTATGCCGTGGCACATTTCGCAGGTTGGTTAGTGTGAGTTAACTGAAGGGCTAAGGTTTAGTTGGCGATACACCAAACTAATTAGCAGATACTAAAAAGGTTGACCCTAGGGCCAACCTTTTTTGTTTGCGGAGCTTACGAGCTTACGTATTAAAGCTACTTGGCAAGATAGTCAGTGATAGACTTCTCAATGCCTTTCGCGTCCAAACCAAGCTCTTCATGCAGTTCGCCTTGCGTACCTTGAGCAATGAACTTGTCTGGTAGGCCAAGGTTCAATACTGACATCAGCAGTTTCTCTTGCATCAAGAACTCAATCACACCTGCGCCCGCACCACCTACAATCGCATTCTCTTCGATAGTTACCAGTACATCGTGGTCAGCAGCAAGTTGTTTGATCAGAGCTTCATCGAGTGGTTTCACAAAGCGCATATCTGCAACTGTCGCATCGATGACGTCAGCGGCTTGAAGTGCACTCTCAAGGAAAGTACCAAAGCTTAAGATAGCGACTTTCGAGCCATCTTTTGTTTTTTCGCTTTCGCGAACGATACGACCTTTACCAATCTCAAGCGCGGTAAATTTATTTTGTATCTCAGTACCCATACCATTACCGCGAGGGTAACGAACGGCACTTGGACCTGTATGCTGGTGGCCAGTGTAAAGCATTTGGCGACATTCGTTTTCGTCGCTTGGCGCCATGATCACCATGTTTGGAATACAACGCATAAAGCTTAAGTCGAACGCACCTTGGTGTGTTTGACCATCAGCACCGACAAGACCTGCACGGTCAATAGCGAACATGACCGGTAAGTCCATGATAGCCACATCGTGGATCAGTTGATCGTAGCCACGTTGTAGGAACGTCGAGTAGATAGCGACAATCGGCTTATCACCCGCAATCGCCATACCCGTTGCTAGGGTCACAGCATGCTGCTCAGCAATTGCTACGTCGAAGTATTGTTCTGGGTACTCTTTCGAGAAACGCACCATGCCAGAACCTTCACGCATTGCAGGCGTGATCGCCATTAGCTTAGGATCTTGCGCCGCCATATCACACAGGAAGTCACCAAAAATCTTAGAGAAAGTTGGTTTAGAGCTGGTGCTCTTAGGCAGACTTGAGTGTGCTGGATCGAATTTCGGTACGCCGTGGTAACCGATTGGATCTTTCTCAGCTGGCTCGTAGCCTTTGCCTTTCTTAGTCATGATATGCAGGAACTGAGGGCCTTTAAGGTCTCTCATGTTCTTAAGCGTTTTAATCAGCTCATTGACATCGTGACCATCAATTGGGCCAATGTAGTTAAAGCCTAACTCTTCGAACATGGTGCCAGGGACAACCATGCCTTTTAGATGTTCTTCTGTACGACGAACCAGCTCTTTAATCGGCGGAACGCCTGATAGCACTTTCTTGCCGCCCTCACGAATTGACGTGTAAAGACTGCCAGAAAGAACTTGAGCTAGGTGGTTGTTTAGCGCACCTACGTTTTCAGAGATCGACATCTCGTTATCGTTCAGGATAACCAGCATGTCATTGTGAATATCGCCCGCGTGGTTCATGGCTTCAAATGCCATACCCGCAGTAATCGCGCCATCACCAATCACACTCACGACTTTACGGTTCTTGCCTTCTTTCTTCGAACTGATAGCCATACCAAGTGCAGCACTGATCGATGTTGAGGAGTGACCAACAGAAAGGGTGTCGTATTCACTCTCTTGACGCCATGGGAATGGGTGCAGTCCATCTTTTTGACGGATAGTCGACAAGCGGTCGCGACGACCTGTAAGAATTTTGTGCGGGTATGCTTGGTGACCAACATCCCAAACCAACTGGTCAAAAGGCGTGTTGTACACATAGTGCAGAGCAACAGTCAGCTCTACTGTACCTAAGCCTGACGCTAAGTGACCACTTGACTGGCTCACTGAGTTAAGAAGGTAGGTACGTAATTCATCACAAAGCTGTGTCAGCGTCTCTTTTGGAAGTAGACGCAAATCCTCTGGCTTATCAGCCAAAGCAAGAGTTGGGTACTTTGATATATCAAGAGTCATAGGTAATGCGCGCTTATTGTCTTAGTTCTTGCGCTCGATGACGTATCGGGCGAACTCTTCGAGTAACTGGGTATTGTATGGGATTGCAGCCAAAGCTTGAAGTGCTTCCTGTAGCAGAGTTTGCGCTTTTTCTTGAGCGCCCTCTAAACCTAGCAAAGAAGGGTAGGTGCTTTTGTTCAATTCTTGGTCAGAACCCTGTGGTTTACCCAAAGTTTCAGTATCGCCAGTGATATCTAAAATATCATCTTGAACCTGGAATGCTAATCCAATGGCATCGGCGTACTTGTCTAATTGAGGCATCACTTCAAACGCTTTTTCACCAGCAGTAAGCGCACCTAAACGAATCGCACATTTCATTAACGCGCCCGTTTTATTGCGGTGAACTTCTTCTAACTCTTCTAGCGTGACAGAGCGGTTTTCAGCTTCAATATCAAGTGCTTGTCCAATACACATACCTTGTGCACCAGAGGCTTCAGCTAGGCGTTGAATCATTCGAACGCGATTGCTTTCACCGTCAGCACTTAATGTACCTTCCGCAAGTATAGTAAACGCGAGAGTTTGTAGTGCATCGCCAGTTAAAATTGCCGTTGCTTCATCGTATTTGATGTGACAAGTCTGATGGCCACGACGCAGTTCATCATCGTCCATTGCTGGAAGGTCGTCGTGAATCAGAGAATAGGCATGAATACATTCGATTGCAGATGCTGGAGTGTCGAGTTCTTCAGCGGTGCAGCCGAGCATTTCCCCTGTAATGTAGACAAGAAATGGACGTGCGCGTTTACCGCCTAAAAGTAATCCATAACGCATCGCGTTGATAAGATTCTGATTTTGGTGTGGTAGGCGATCAAGCCAAAGGTTCAATTGCTCGTTATTACGTGCTTGATAAGACAATAAAGTCTCGATCATAGGGGATCTCATACAATTCGTTATTCAGGTTGTGGGTTAAAGTCACTCAGCTCTGCATTTTCATCATTTTGCAGTAGGATGCTAACACGTTGTTCAGCATCGTTTAGTTTACTTTGACCGGCACGAGCGAGGGAGATGCCTCGTTCGAATTTTTTCAGCGCATCATCTAAAGCTAGATCACCATTTTCTAGTTGATCAACCAAGCCATCAAGCTCTTCGATTGCTGCTTCAAAGCTCATATTTTCAGGTTTCTTAGTAGCCATAATAAATCTGCGTTTGGAAAGATGAACGAACGTTACCCTAGGCCGCTGAGATGGTCAAATGTAACCAAGAAATTTTGCTAGAAAGTTCGTTTTTAAGGGGCTTGAACGCACTTTGCTTGAATAACCTTAGCTTTATCGAGTTTATGCGCTACGTATAAGAGCAAAGTAAGCCAATAGTTGGGATTCAAAAACGAAAAGTGTGATACTTAGGCCAAGAATTTACTAAAAGATCTTATAGTCTTGCCGATACAAAGATTATCGTCGACATAGAGCTACAAAAAAGCATGAGGAGTGCTCAGTGGATTTAGCAACCCTAATAGGTTTGATTGGTGGATTTGCCTTTGTAATTATGGCAATGATCCTAGGTGGAAGCCTCGGGATGTTCTATGACACGACATCCATTTTGATCGTAGTTGGTGGCTCAACGTTTGTTGTTCTGATGAAGTTCACCATGGGACAGTTCTTTGGCGCGACTAAAATCGCAGGCAAAGCTTTTATGTTTAAAACGGATGAGCCTGAAGATCTTATTGCGAAAGTTGTAGAGATGGCTGATGCGGCTCGTAAAGGTGGTTTCTTAGCACTGGAAGAGATGGAAATTAACAACAGTTTCATGCAAAAGGGCATCGACCTATTGGTAGATGGCCATGACGGTGATGTGGTACGCGCTGCACTGCAAAAAGACATCGCATTAACCACAGAACGTCACGAACAGGGCGCGAAAGTGTTCTCTGCATTTGGTGATGTTGCCCCTGCAATGGGCATGATTGGTACCTTGGTTGGTCTGGTTGCCATGCTTTCGAACATGGATGATCCAAAAGCGATCGGTCCTGCGATGGCGGTAGCACTTTTAACCACTCTATATGGTGCGATTCTTTCGAACATGGTGTTCTTCCCAATTGCCGACAAGCTTGCGCTGCGTCGTGACCAAGAGACACTCAACCGTCGTTTGGTTATGGATGGCGTACTCGCGATTCAAGATGGTCAGAACCCACGAGTAATCGATGGTTACCTGAAGAGCTACCTAAACGAAGGTAAGCGTACGATTGATGGTGAACCTGCGTAAGAGGAGTTGAAGATGGATGAAGAAAATCCATGTAAATGTCCTCCTCCGGGGTTGCCTCAATGGATGGGGACATTTGCTGACTTGATGTCACTGCTGATGTGTTTCTTCGTACTGTTGCTCTCATTCTCTGAGATGGATGTACTGAAGTTTAAGCAGATCGCTGGCTCGATGAAGTTCGCATTTGGTGTGCAGAACCGCCTAGAAGTCAAAGACATCCCGAAAGGGACCAGCATCATTGCACAAGAGTTTCGCCCTGGTCGCCCAGAGCCAACGCCAATTGATGTGATCATGCAGCAAACGATAGATATCACTCAGCAGACGCTGGAATTTCATGAAGGTGAATCTGAGCGCGCTGGCGGTACCATGCGTGACCAAGGCAAGATGACCGGAGGCAAGTCGCCAGAGGTTTCGACTCACGACAATCAAAACTCTGAGTCAGACCAACAGCAACAACAAGCTGAAGCTCAATCGCAAGAGATGGAAACCTTGATGGAAAGCATCAAGAAGGCGTTGGAGCGAGAGATAGACCAAGGCGCGATTGAAGTTGAAAACCTTGGCCAGCAGATTGTGATTCGAATTCGTGAGAAGGGTGCATTCCCATCGGGTTCTGCTTTCCTACAGCCTAAGTTCCGACCTTTGGTGAGACAGGTTGCTGAGTTGGTGAAAGATGTTCCGGGTATCGTTCGAATCTCAGGGCACACCGATAATCAACGTCTTGATTCCGAGCTTTATCGATCTAATTGGGACTTGTCATCACAGCGAGCAGTGTCTGTTGCTCAAGAGATGGAAAAGGTGCGTGGTTTCTCTCATCAACGCTTGAGAGTACGCGGCATGGCGGATACCGAGCCAGTCGAGCCGAACGATACTGAATGGCAACGTAGCCTCAACCGCCGCGTTGAAATCAGCATCATGCAGGGCGAGCCGCTTTACAGTGACGAAGTGCCTGTTATTAATGAATAGCCGATACGTGTACACACGGTAGCATGCAGATAGCATCGAAAGCCCAACCTTATAATGAGGTTGGGCTTTTTGTTTGCTGGTCTTCAATGGTTCTCTCTGCGGCATTTATGTCGTTTCGAAACCTGCTACTGTTAATAACAAGCGGTTTAATGATGGTGTTACAGCAAGCACTCTTTTCCTTGCTTCACTTTCTCATGTATAATTCGCGCCCTTAGATTTAGATATGATCTATTCTTGCTTCAAGTGCTGTGTAAATTCTCTAATTTACTTGGCGATGAGCGTTTTCAAAATTTTGAACATTAATGTTGTGAAAGTACTATGAAATTTATTGTTAAGCCCCATCCGGAAATTTTTGTAAAAAGTGAATCGGTGCGTAAGCGCTTCACAAGGATTCTAGAGTGCAACATTCGTAACGTTATTCAACGTCGCTGTGAAAGTGTTGCGGTATTCAACCGTCGCGATCATATTGAAGTGACGTCTGAGAGTGACCAGTACTACGCAGAAGTGTTAGAGGCTCTGACTCACACTCCAGGTATTCACCACTCTCTTGAAGTTCAACAGTCTGAATTCAAAGACTTGCACGATATTTACGAGCAAGTACTAGAACGCAGCCGTGCTGACATTGAAGGCAAGACTTTCTCTGTACGTGCTAAGCGTCGTGGTAAGCATGACTTTACCTCTATTGAACTTGAGCGCTACGTAGGCGGCGGTCTAAACCAAGCAGTTGAGTCAGCGAAAGTTCGACTTAAGAACCCTGATGTAACCGTTAAGGTTGAAGTGGCTAACGACAAGCTAAACCAAGTTCTAGCTCGTCACAAAGGCCTCGGTGGCTTCCCTCTTGGTACTCAAGAAGATCTACTGAGCTTGATCTCTGGCGGCTTTGATTCTGGTGTTTCAAGCTACCTGCACATCAAACGCGGCTCTAAGGTTCACTATTGTTTCTTCAACCTTGGTGGCCCAGCGCACGAGATTGGTGTTAAACAAGTGGCTCACTACCTATGGAATAAATACGGCTCATCTGCAAAGGTGAAGTTCATTTCTGTAGACTTTGAACCTGTGGTTGCTGAAATCCTTGAGAACGTAGAAGACGGCCAAATGGGCGTTGTTCTTAAGCGTATGTTCATGCGTGCTGGTGGTATGGTTGCAGACAAGTTCAAGATCGAAGCGTTGGTTACTGGTGAAGCACTAGGTCAGGTATCAAGCCAAACGCTAACTAACCTGCGTCACATCGACAACGTGACAGATACTTTGATTCTTCGTCCGCTTATCAACTGGGATAAAGAAGACATCATCGACCTTTCTCGTATCATCGGTACTGAAGACTTCGCTAAGGTAATGCCTGAGTACTGTGGTGTTATTTCTAAGAAGCCAACAGTGAAAGCGAAGAAAGGCAAACTGGAAGCAGAAGAAGCTAAGTTTAACTTTGAAGTGCTGGATCAAGTGATCGAGAACGCTCGTGTTATGGATATCCGTGACATCGAGAAAGAGAGCCAAGAGCAAGCGCCTGAAGTTGAACAAGTTCAAGCTGTTGCTGAGCACGCTATCGTTCTTGATATCCGTAGCCCAGAAGAAGAAGACGAAAGCCCATTAGAGATCGAGGGTGTTGAAATTAAACACATCCCATTCTTCAAGCTTTCGACTCAGTTTGGCGACCTAGACCAAGCGAAAGAGTACTTGCTGTACTGTGACCGTGGTGTAATGAGCCGTCTACAGGCACTTTACCTACAAGAGCAGGGCTTCCATAACGTTAAGGTTTACCGCCCATAGTGGTGTGTTGACCAAGCGTTAATCATTTTGCAAAGCCGTTTACTGAAAAGTAAGCGGCTTTTTTATTTTCTATTGTGAATGATTTACAGTAGTCAGACAGAGGCGTGAGTTTGGGCGTGCTATCGTCATGCTCAGCTTTGAAATTTTTGATTGATAGAAAGAGTGTGTTCTAAACGGGTTTATAAGTACCGAAGAAGTGTGAGTATCTTGAAGTATTCTGTTACTTTTTAGTGCAACTCAATGGTGCTATTTGTATGTGTTCAGTTGATTATTTGAGTGGGTGTCTGATTCTGTGATTGGCGATGAAAAATAATAAAGATTAATTAGCACAGCTATTGATAAACTTGTTGTTACATTTCTTTGCACATAAAAAAACACCGCCCATAAGGCGGTGTAAACAAATTTGACAGACAGGTCAAAATAAATACAGGAAGTACATGCCTCGTTTCAGTATAAACTGCAACAAAACATTTGGTAGAACTCTACCCAACTCGAAAAGAACGAGTTTGCAAACACAACATCGCAGGAGCTAAGCCAATTGATTCTAGAGAGAATCAAGCCGTTCAGGCTAGCTGCTGCGGGATGAAATATAGAATTTCTCTGGCTGCTAGGCAATGGACAAATTATAATGTTTCAGATAAAAAAAACTAATGCTTATTTAGAGAGTAACTATGTCTCGTCGATTACCCCCATTAAACTCGCTAAGAGTGTTTGAAGCTGCAGCTCGACACTTGAGTTTTACGCGTGCTGCAGAAGAGTTGTTTGTTACTCAAGCGGCAGTCAGTCATCAGATCAAAGCGCTTGAAGAATTCTTATCTTTGAAGCTGTTTCGCCGAAGAAACCGCTCTTTGCTGCTAACTGAAGAAGGTCAAAGCTACTTCTTAGATATCAAAGATATTTTCACATCACTAGCAGAAGCGACAGACAAAGTGCTGGAGCGAAGTGAGAAGGGCGCATTGACCATCAGTTTACCGCCGAGTTTTGCTATTCAATGGTTGGTACCAAGGCTCGCTGACTTTAATCAGCAAGAGCCTGATATTGATGTAAGAATCAAAGCCGTTGATATGGATGAAGGCTCGCTAACCGATGATGTAGACGTCGCTATCTATTATGGCCGAGGGAATTGGTCGGGGCTCAGAGCCGATAAACTTTACCAAGAATACTTAATTCCTCTTTGCTCACCTTCCGTGCTGCTAGGAGCTAAACCTTTAGAATCTCTCAGTGATTTGGCATGTCATACGCTACTGCATGATACATCTCGAAAGGATTGGAAACAGTTTGCTAAGCAAAATGGTATTGATGGGGTAAACGTTAATCATGGCCCTATCTTCAGTCACTCAACCATGGTATTGCAGGCGGCCGCTCACGGGCAAGGTATTGCTTTGGGTAATAATGTGTTGGCGCAACCTGAAATCGAAGCAGGTCGTTTGATTGCACCTTTTGATGAAGTGTTGGTGAGTAAGAACGCCTTCTATGTGGTTTGTCATGAGAAACAAGCCGACATGGGTCGTATTGCTACCTTCCGCGACTGGATGCTAGCGAAAGCGCAAAGTGAACAAGAGGACTTACTCGATGAATAACGTCATCATTGATGGTGAAGACAATCCCATCACCTTTATCTTTGCCCATGGTGCTGGCGCAGGCATGGAGCATGAGTTCATGCAGTCGGTAGCCAAAGGGTTAGCCTTTAAAGGGATACGAGTGATTCGTTTCAACTTCCCTTACATGATTAAACGTGCTGAAGATGGTAAGCGTCGTCCACCTGACAGAGCGCCTAAGCTACTTGAAGCCTATCAAGAGATTATTGAGCAGGTTGATGCCGATAAGCTTGTGATTGGTGGTAAGTCGATGGGAGGGCGTATGGCGAGCCATTTGTCTGAACTTGATAAGGTGGCCGCAATGGCGTGTTTAGGCTTTCCTTTCCACCCACCAGGTAAACCCGAGAAATACAAAGGTGAGCATCTGGCTGAGTTAGCAAAGCCATGCCTCATTTTACAAGGTGAGCGCGATACCTTTGGTAAGCGTGAAGAGTTTGCTGATTTTGATCTGTCTGATTCTATTCGTGTTGAATTTATTCCCGATGGCGACCACAGCTTTAAACCTCGTAAGAGTTCTGGTTACACCGAGCAGCAGAATATTGCGTTAACCGTTGAGAAGTTATCAGCGTTTATCAAAGAGGTACTCAATGAGAAGTAAGTATTTACTCACGTTTGCTGGCATCTCTGGTGCGGTTGCTGTGATGCTTGGCGCCTTTGCAGCTCACGGTTTGAAAGCTATCTTGTCTGAATATCTGCTAGGCGTGTTTGAGACGGGTGTTCAGTACCAATTTATCCATACTCTAGCGATATTGGCGTGTGGCGCTCTGCTGCAGATGAAACTTGGCGCTAAATCACAAAAATATTTTTTCATTGCGGCAATTTGCTTTATCATCGGCATCCTTTGTTTTAGTGGCAGCCTTTATGGCTTGGCACTGACAGGAATAAAATGGTTTGGCCCTATCACTCCGTTTGGTGGTCTACTATTTATCATTGGTTGGGGAGTCTTCTCCTTCGCTGCTTTGAATATAAAAGAGGTAACTCAGTGAAACACGTACTACTTTATTGTCGCTCTGGTTTTGAAAAAGAATGTGCTGGCGAAATTCAAGACAAGGCAACACAACTGGAAGTGTTTGGTTTTCCTCGCCTAAAGAACAATACAGGTTTTGTATTGTTTGAATGTTACCAAGCAGGTGAAGCGGACAAGTTGATCAAAGAGATCGATTTCCAATCACTGATCTTTGCTCGTCAAATGTTGGCAGTGGCTGTTGAAATTAAAGACCTGCCAACCGATGACCGTATTTCTCCAATTCTTGAGGCGCTTTCTGAGAAAGAAGGTTTCCCTCGTTGTGGTGATATCCGTATTGAAACGCCAGATACTAACGAAGCAAAAGAGCTTTTGAAGTTCTGCCGTAAATTTACCGTGCCGATGCGTCAAGCGATGCGTGGTAAAGGCCTGATGACAGCGAAAGATAACGCTAAGAAGCCTGTGCTTCATTTATGCTTCATCGCTCCGGGCCACTGTTTTGTTGGTTACTCTTACCCAACGAACAACTCCCAGTTCTTTATGGGTATCCCTCGTCTGAAGTTCCCATCAGATGCGCCAAGCCGTTCTACATTGAAGCTAGAAGAAGCATTCCACGTATTCATCCCTCGTGATGAGTGGGACGAGCGTTTAGCTCCAGGTATGTGGGGTGTTGATTTAGGTGCATGTCCAGGTGGTTGGACTTACCAATTGGTTAAGCGCTCGATGTTCGTTCACTGTGTTGATAACGGCATGATGGCAGACAGCCTAATGGAAACAGGTCAAATTAAGCACCACATGGTGGATGGCTTTAAGTTTGAACCAGACCGTAAGAACGTAACTTGGATTATCTGTGACATGGTTGAGAAGCCAGCTCGTGTTGCTCACCTTATGGGTGAGTGGATCATCAAAGGCTGGGCGAAAGAAGCACTGTTCAACCTTAAACTGCCTATGAAAGGCCGTTACGATGAAGTACTGCAAGATATCGAGAACCTAAAAGTGTTCCTGATTGAGAACAAAGTGAAGTTCAAGATGCAGGCTAAGCACCTTTACCACGATCGCGAAGAGATCACGGTCCACATTCAGGCGCTTTCAAACATCTCACCGCACTAATATTTACGTTAGTGTGTCAGTGATAAAAAATGCTCCTTTAAGGGGCATTTTTTGTATCAATATTATCGAGTCACAGCGACTTAAGCGTTTGCTTCGTAACGAATATCTTGCAGGTTGAACCCTAAATCAATATCGGTTTTGAGTGCCGATACTTGCTTACATACACGAGCGGATTCGATGTGTTCGTCGAACTTCTTACGATATTTTTTCGGCAGATCTTCTGCTTGATAGGCCGCTTCGATATCTGGGTAAGTGGTCAATATCTCTTTGGCTGCTTTTGGCCCGATACCTGGGATGCCCGGTACTTGGCTTGAGCTTACGCCCGTTAATCCCCAGTAATCTGCCAGTTGTTCAGGTTTAACGCCAAACTCAGCTTCGATAAAGGGTTTATCTAACCAGCGGTGCTGGAAGTAATCGCGGATCTGTAGTGTAGGTGATAACAGTTGGCAGTAACCTTTATCGGTAGAGATTATCGTAACTTTTTCACCATGGTCAGCCACTTTTTTTGCGAGTGTTGCTACTAAGTCATCAGCTTCATCGCCATCAGATAACAGCGAATCAATACCTAATTCCCACCAAGCTTGTTGGATAGTATCGAGGCCTTTCAGTAATGGCTCAGGCATCGGTTTACGATTCTGCTTATAAGCAGGAAGCACATCTGCGCGCCAGCCACGGTCTTGTAAATGGTGATCAAATACCGCGATGATGTGGGTGGGCTTTGATTCATTCAGAATCTTATTGAGAGTGCGAATTGTGGTGGTAATGGTTCTTGCTATATCGGTTGGATCCGGCTGAACTGAGTGAACGCGTCGGATTAGGTTCAAGGCATCGATAATAACAAGATGGATAGACATAAGTTTCCACTAAATAGGCAATAAATAAGGGACTGCTAGCCCCTTATAGTAACGTATCACTTGGTGAGTTGAAACGCTGGTGACGTAAACGTCATGACTTGTTTAGCTTTATGCTTACGGCTTTGTTATCAGTCAGATATTATCATCAGCTGCTTGGCGCAATTTTATAACAAGGAACGTAGTCGGTACCACCCGGCAGTTTCATTCGATCTTGTTCAACAAAATCATTTAGCAGTTGATCCATCTTAGTCATCAACTCTTTGTCGCCATCAATGAGGAATGGCCCATGCTTCTCAATCTCCAGAATACCTTCGGCTTTGACGTTACCTGCCACAATACCTGAGAACGCTTTACGTAAATTCGCAGCAAGGCTCTCTGTTTTCTGATCCATGTGCAGATCGAGTGCCGCCATAGATTCGTGAGTAGGGTCGAAGGGGAGTTGGAACTCAGGCTCAATATGCAGTGACCAGTTGTAGCTGTAAGCATCGCCTGTTTCTTTACGGTGAGAGCGTACATCTGGCATTGCTTGCTTCATAATTTTCGCAGCACGTGCTGGATCATCAATGACAATTTCATAGTGCTTTTGCGCTTCTTCACCCAATGTTTCACCAATGAACTTATCAATTGAACGGAAGTAAGCCTCGCTCTCTTTAGAGCCAGTTAGAACGATAGGCATCGGTTGGTCTGCGTTGTTTGGGTGCATCATGATACCTAGGATGTACAGCAGTTCTTCGGCGGTTCCTGGGCCTCCAGGGAAGATTATGATGCCATGTGCCATACGAACAAACGCTTCAAGACGTTTCTCGATATCGGGCATGATCACCAGTTCGTTCACTATCGGGTTTGGCGGCTCAGCCGCAATGATTGATGGTTCAGTTAACCCTAAATAACGATGTTCAGTATAGCGCTGCTTAGCGTGACCAATAGCCGCACCTTTCATTGGCCCTTCCATCGCACCTGGTCCACAACCCGTACAGATGTTGAGTTCACGTAGGCCAAGTTCATTACCGACTTCGCGAGTATATTGGTATTCAGTGGCATTAATTGAGTGACCACCCCAGCACACGATCAGGTTCGGCTCAATGCCGGGTGTGAGTGCTCCTGCGTTTCTCAAAATACCAAACACAAGATTGGTGATGTGAGTTGCGTTGGTGAGGTTAAGCCTTTGGTTATCGGCCAAGTGCATGTTGACGTAGACAATGTCACGCAGCACTGAGAATAGATGTTCTTGAATACCCTTGATGATTTCACCGTCGACAAAGGCATGCTCTGGTGGGTTGCTTAGTTCGAGCTTGATACCACGCTCACGACGCACCACTTCAACATCAAATGACTGATACTTGTCGAGCAATTCTTTGGAGTTGTCGGTATGGCTACCCGAGTTCAGTACCGCTAACGTACAGTTACGATACAGTTGGTACAGATCACTAGATGCGGTTTTTTTAAGACGCTCAACTTCAAGTTGAGAGAGTAAATCCATGCTACCGGCAGGGCTGATATGAGTGATCATAGTGCCTCCTTGTTGAGAAGAGCAGAGGCGACTTTTGAAGTGACCCTCTGGCTCGAGAGTGAGAAGCAAACGTTGAAAGTGTTTGGTTAAAGGTGAGAAGAGTTAACCAGACGAAACGGTTACGACAGCGTTGCTTTATGGATTGTATAGAATTGCTTAAGGGCTAATATCGAGTTGCTTAAGATCTTATAAACAGCATGACTTGTCAAGAATGCTTGTTAAGCGAATGCTAATCATAAGCTTAGCAAACATTGAGGGAATTGGTATGTGATAAGTATTTGAAAAAAAGAAATAAATTAAATCAGGCCTAGTTTAATTCCAAACCAATTGGTTAGTACCACGTTGTTTGGCTTTGTTTAGCGTTTTATTGAGTCGCTCTAGTACTTCTTCAGGTGTATCTGACTCTTTGAATTGAGTACTTGCTGCACACAAAGTAATCGTGATTTGTTGATCACGGAACTTAAAGGGTAAACGGCTGACTTGAGTCTGGATGTTTTGAATTACCTGGTGGCAATATTCATCCGTTTGCTCTGGTAATAACAAGATAAATTCCTCACCAGAAAAACGAGCCACACTATCGGTAGCGCCGGTCTCTTTGGTGATGGTTCTTGCGATAATTTTGAGTGCTTTGTCACCCGCTGTATAACCAAAACTATCATTGATGGCTTTGAAATTGTCGATGTCGAGCAGTACAACACGCAGTGAGTGTTGCGCGCGAATCCAACGGCGGTATTCAAGTTCTAAGCGATCGGTAAAGGCGGTACGATTGTAGACCTTGGTGAGCGGGTCAAGCAACATACGCTGAGCCTGATCTTCTAAACGCTTTCGATAGTCTTGAGTCACTTCATAGAGTGAATCTAACTGAGTCTTTCCATAACTCATTCTCTCTATCAGAGCTTGTTCTTTCTGTTCTGCGTGATTCAATCTTTCTGAAAGAGAGGCGATTTCAGTGAGTAACGGATTAATCGTTCGCTTTAAACTATCAATTTCCTTCGCTTTCTCTACTGAGCTTTGGCTTCTAGTGACTAGTTCATTTAACTCAGAGTTTAGACCTTGTCGGTGCTCAAAGTAGCTCTGGCTCTGGTCGGCATTTTGGTCTGCCGTTTTGATGCTGGACGCTAAAGAAGAATTAAGCTGATCGATGAATTGTTCAGACTTCTTACGTTCTAGGTTGGTGCCTTCAATAACCAGTTTGAGGATCTGAAGTGTTAGCTCAAGTAGGTTTTGTGTGGAAACACCAAGCAGCAGCTTCGCTCGAATATC
This sequence comes from Vibrio sp. 10N.247.311.49, assembly GCF_041467655.1. Lineage (NCBI taxonomy): Bacteria > Pseudomonadati > Pseudomonadota > Gammaproteobacteria > Vibrionales > Vibrionaceae > Vibrio > Vibrio sp. 10N.247.311.49. Next base: position 91,234 of record NZ_JBFSVA010000009.1, on the reverse strand, counting down.
GGTAAGCAGATCACCCGATTCACCCTCGAAGTCGAGTTCAGTGATCAGATGTTGTAGTTCGTTTGATAGGTCGGAAAGGAGCTCTTGTTCCGGAGAGTGCGCAGCGTCAGCAAAATGGGTGCGTGAGTTATTCGCCATAATCTTTATGGCACGCTCATAAATACCGAGAAGTTTCATGGCGTGGTCGACTTTCTGACTGCCATTGCATTCGGAGAAGCTAAGTAAGTTTCTTAGGTCGCGTTTGAGCTGTGCTGGAAGGCCAGTTATGCGCTGCAGCGTTTCCCCACTGTGCTTAATGCTATCGTCCAGATATCCGTTCTGTTTATCCATAGCCAACGTTTTCTGCTTAAGCATCCTTTCTAATACTGCCAGCTTTGGGATCATCGAGCTAATGTCTTTTTGCTTTTCTAGCTCTTCCCGAAGGGCAATGAGGTTTTCATCTAAATGGCTGTTACTGCCAACACATGCGTCACTTAAAGATGTGACGATACGCTTTAGAACTTTTTGTTCTCTAATAAATTTGAACGAGGTGTCTCTTTGCGTCAAACGGACCTGCTCCAACTGAAGTTTCAGCTGGTGGAGTTGCGCCTGAATGTCTTTTTCAAGAATGCCCATAGATGTATTAATTAGCGCCGCGTAGACCGAGCTCGATCATTTTGATGAAATTCCGTTGCATCGATAATAACAAAACTAAAAATAAGGTCACGGCTTGCCGCTCTTAACCGCTCGCAAATCAGTCATCTTTTAGCATTTTTTTGATGTTGTCCTCATTCTGGTATGACGATTGTATCTTTATTAACCCTTGATTAATCGCATGTTTACACGCTTCTCGTATGTTACCAGTTGCAAGGCTTGCCGCTGGTGCGTTATCGATAGCTTTGAGGTATACCCATTGGCTAGTGCGTTCTTTCAAGCTGATTTCACGCGCTAGGTTGGTCGACATCAACAATACATCTAATAGCTCTTGGTCATTAATAGCGGTGTAAGCTCGTGGTAAAAACGGGTAGTCAGCGATGCCCATTCGAATCGTTCGGTTGATATTACGTTCTGGCTCGAAGTCATTTACCCACGATTGAATCTTTAGGAACATCGCTTCTGGTGATGAATCACGATCTGAATTTGGCTCTATATAAAGCAAGTTCGCATCTGAGAAATGATAGACGCGAGCTGGGCCTTCCAGTTTTGATTTTAAGAAATCACCGAAAGCATCTTCGAGCTCTAAGCCCGCTTTATAACCATTTTGCGTATACATGTTGCGCAGGAAAGGTAAGTCAATCATAACGAAGCGTAAGCGGTCGTTTAATGGTTCATAAATCAACTCCCCAAGCTGCCATTGCTCGAAGGTTTGGCTGGTTTGCTCTAACGAATTTGAGAGCTTAGCATTGAGCATTCTTAGGTTCGGAAGCTTTGAACGTGAGTGCGTAAAAAGATCAGTACGCAGCGAATCCACTTCTTTAGCTAAGGTTTGGATGAGGTAGCCTCTGCGTAGTACAAAGAAGAATAGGACGATGCTGAACAGAAATAGGGCGAAGGATATCTTTTGGAATTTACGATGCTCTAACTTATACCTTTCTAATTCTTGCGCTTGACCAGCGTAGTGCAAAGTTTGTTCAGCAAACTCTTTCTGCTGACGGAATGCATCCTCACCTACACGATTTAGTTTTTGCTGCTCTAAAGAAACTAAACTATTGTACTGCTTGAGATTCGCTAATGCTTGTTGAGGACGACCTGCTTGTTCATAGCCTAAGGACAGTAAGTAATACGAACGCTGTGACAGGTGCATATTTTCTATCTGACGTGAAATTTCAAGTGCACGTGTCGCATGCTTGATTACGTCATCGCTCTCTTGTAGATGATAAGCTAACCCTGCCGACAGCAGCGCAGCGCGGCCTTCCAGTTTTGGAATATCTGTGTACTCCAACAGCTCAAGAGCGCGTGTTAGGTATTGTTCTGCAAGAGGGTAGTTATAAAGGCGTAAGTAGGTAGCTGATAAACTCAGACGAATATCAATGACTTGTTGGATATCTCGGTCGGTGCTTTCATGGTCCAAAACGTTGAAGAAATGCACTAACGCAAGGTTATATTTTCCTTGAAAGAAGTATACATCACCCATTTTTTTAAGCACTTGTGCCAAAACAGGTGAGTTTTCAAAGCTATCATAGAAATCAGCAGCTTGAGATAAGTGCTCGAGAGCTTTATCTAACACTTGGCGTTCAAAGAAAAGCTGAGCAAGCAGGCGGTTTACTTTTGCTAAGCGTGAGCTCAGATTACCTTCTACGGATTTCCAGTAGCCATACAACAACTCAGATAGTGCGTGGTTGTACTCTTTATGGGTTAGATAAAATTCACCGACCGCGATGTGGTAGTCGATAGTCACTTTTTCTGAGTAACGCTGATCGAGGTAGGTTTTCGCTTCTTGGTAGAACTTCTCGGCTTCATCGACCTTATTGTCATAAGAGGCAATATCAGCTTTCAGCATGATCAAACGATAGGTAATACCTTCTGTTAAACGCAAGGTTTTATTCACCGATTCTAGGTTTGCTTCGATACTCGCCAGCTCTGTTTTTGCTTTGGCTGATTTCCTGTCACTCAGCCAAAGTAAGCGTACTTTTAGGATCTCAAGATCCAGTTTTAGGTACTCAAGCTTATAGGTTTTCGCAAGCTCAAATGCTTTGTCGATATGTTGAATCGCAATATGAATATTACCAAGGTTGTATTCTGCTTTCGCTAATATCTTGTAGGCATCAATACTGCTGTTTGGGGTTCTGATCGAAGAGTCTGTCTCTTCGCGAGAAATAGCCGATGGGCTTTTCTCGCTTTGGTCTGAAAGGATACGTAGCGTTAGGTAGCTGTTGGCCATTTGTTTTGCTTGGCTCGGCTCGATCTCAACCAAATTATTGGCTTCATTGAGTAGCGCCGACGAATAAACCGACGCATTGACCGATGTGCTTAAGCTTAAAATAAATAGACTAACAACGTATAACCAACGCATTTCAATGTCCCTTTAAAGATTTGGTAGGTTCAAATAAGTGTGGGTGGTTCTCGCCTGATTATTGGCGAGCCATACGCTTATTGTGGCTTGGTCTATCTTGCTCTGTTGAACGGTATGGGTTGATATCCAGACCACCACGACGTGTGTAACGTGCGAACACAGTTAGCTTCGAAGGTGCACAGTATTTCATGATGTCAGTGAAGATACGCTCAACACATTGTTCGTGGAATTCATTGTGCTCACGGAAAGAAACTAAATAGCGTAGCAGAGCTTCACGGTCAATTTGCTTACCAGAATATGCGATCTCAACGCTGCCCCAATCCGGTTGATTGGTGATCAAACAGTTCGACTTCAATAGGTGGCTGTGCAGTGTTTCTTCAACGTCTTGTTCGCCAGCAGCGCCTTCAAGCAGCGACGCTTCAAAGTCGTAGCTAGTGATTTGGATGTCTTGGTTGTCGATACAGTCACCTTCCATCGTCACGATAGGTTGGTTAGTGTAGTCGGTTACTGAGTTTACATTCACAATCACCGTTTCGCCTGCACATGCCGACAAATCTTGGGTCAGGCGCTCGGTTACTTGATCCCAGTTTTCAAATTGAGTCTGGTTGTAGCTGTTCAGGTACAGCTTGAAAGATTTTGATTCAATTAAATTTGGGCTGGTTGCTGGGATGAAAACTTCACCGACAGCCACTTGTGGTAGACCATTGGTGTTTAGCCACGAAAGCTCGTACATCGTCCAAATATCATGACCAACAAAAGGCAGCTCGCCGTTTAGCGCAAGATCATCGCGATTAAGGCTACGAGGCACTGGTTGCAATAAACTTGCATCGTATTGGTTAGAGTACTCAGTTTTTTGGCCAAGGGTTAAACCCGCTAGCTCTTTTGCGTCAGAATATTTGCTCATACTTTCGTTTCAAATTCGATTAGAATGGGGTCGATTTTACTGAATCCCCCTTACCCTGTCATTAAGTCATCGCTTAATCGGCGCGGAAAGGGCTCGGATTCTATTTATTATTTTGTGTTTAGGAGATTTTCATGACTCAACGTGCTCAAGACGCACTACTTTCTTTTAGTCAGCGATACGTTGACGCGTGGCAGCAGAAACACCAAAGCTTACCTCGTAATGAGGAGTTGGTGGACATCGTATCGCCATGCGTAGAAGAAAAGAGTGGCGATGCCGTGTTGTGGAAGCACTATCCACGTGAGCAATTCGCGGATTTCACCAACGTTGAAACCGGTATTGAGTTGACTCTGCATGAAGACATCAAAACTTTCTACGGCGCACAATTCAGCGCAGATATGAACGCAACTTTCGATGGTAACGAATTGACTCTGTTACAGATTTGGAGTGATGAAGACTTCGAATGCCTACAAGAAAACATTTTGGGTCACCTAGTAACTCAGCGTCGCTTGAAGCTAAAACCAACGGTTTTCATTGCCGCGACCGATGCTGAGCTGGATGTTATCTCTATCTGTAACCTAACGGGTAACGTGATTTTGGAGCGCTTAGGTACCAAAAATCGTGATGTGCTCGCCGAGACATTGGCAGAATTTTTAGAAAAGCTACAACCAGCGGTATAAATAGATGTACGTACTAGAACTTCAATTTGAGTGTTTTGATAACACAACGGTAAGCGCTGTCGACAAGGCGGTTAATGGCTTAATGGATGCACTTCGTTATAACGGACAAGTGTTAGGTCGTGAGTTCCCAATCGTGATGGGCGATGGGGAATTCTATGTTCGCGTTGTGTGCCCGGAGCAAGATAGCTTGCACCCGCGGAATCACTCAGACTTTGTGAAAGTGTGTTTTGATCGCTTGTCTAACGCGAGCCTACTAGCGCCTAAAATGCGTTTGCTCGGTCGAGATCTGAACTCAGAAGAAGTGGCAGAAGATGAAACACCAAGCTGGCAGGTGTTATACACGACATTCGTGCACACCTGTTCACCGCTGCGTAGTGGCGATAGCTTGCTACCAATCCCTTTATATCGCAATCCACCTACCTTCAATGGCGACCATAAAGCCGTGTTGAAATGGCAGACCGAATGGCAAGCCTGTGATGAAGTACAAATGGGTGGTGGTTGTCGCGCGGAACATGCAACGCTAACCGAGATCAGTGACACGAAGAGTGTGCTGTTTAAACGCGGTTGGGGTCTAAGAGGGCGCATTGAGTATCTGACTAAGGTTCCAACCTACTACTACTTATACCGTGTCGGTGGGATCAGCCTGAAAGATGAAAAAGAGCGCAAATGCCCGCAATGTGGTGGTGAATGGCTGCTAGATGCGCCTATCCACGATATTTTCTATTTCAAGTGTGATGACTGCCGATTGGTGTCAAACATCTCTTGGGATCACCTGAAGTAATCGACTTTGTTTCGCTTAAATCTGAGATGCTTTACTTTCTAGCAAATCTTTATCATTAAAAAAGGGGCTGACGTTATGTCAGCCCCTTCAGGTATCTATACAGTGCTGTCGTTTAGTTGATTACCAACCTTTAACTACGCCACCTTGGAAGATATCAGAAGCTGCGTTGTACACTTCTTCAGTTTGGTAAGCTTTTACGAAGTTTTGTACGTTTTCAGCGTTTAGATTTTCTTCACGAGAAACGATTAAGTTTACGTATGGAGAATCTTTGTCTTCAACGAATACGCCATCTTTTTGTGGAGTCAGGTTGATAGAGCTCGCGTAAGTTGTGTTGATGATAGATAGAGCAACATCATCAAGAGAACGTGGCAGTTGAGCTGCGTCTAGTTCAACAATCGTTAGGTTCTTAGGGTTACCCACGATGTCGCGAACTGTAGCTAGAAGACCTGCGCCTTCACGAAGTTCAAGAAGACCTTGTTGCTCAAGAAGAAGTAGAGAGCGACCTAGGTTTGTAGGGTCGTTTGGTACAGCAATACGAGCACCGTCTTGGATTTCGTCTACCGATTTCACTTCTTTAGAGTAACCCGCAATTGGGTAAACAAACGTGTTACCAGCGATAGTTAGCTTGTAGCCACGGTCAGCCACTTGCTGATCTAGGTACGGTGCGTGTTGGAACGCGTTGATGTCGATAGAACCATCATCTAGAGCTGCGTTTGGTGTTACGTAATCCGTGAAAGTAACCAGTTCAACGTCTAGGCCGTATTTCTCTTTCGCTACTTTAGCTGCCACTTCAGCAACTTGCGCTTCTGCACCTGCCATTACGCCAACTTTTACTTTAGAAGTATCCACTTCTTTATCACCACAACCTGCTAGAACTAGCGCTGAAGCTGCTGCTGCGATAGTTAGTAAACCTTTAAGGTTAAATTTCATAATAATCTCCTTTTAATAAATCTATTTAATTAGGTTCAGACGACTCTAATCTTTATGTGTGAGTCTTTATCTGTGGTCAACGCGGCGAACTAATGAATCACCGATTGATTGAATAATTTGTACCAGCACAATCAACATCACTACTGTCACAGCCATGATGGTCACATCGTAGCGGTGGAATCCGTAACGAATCGCGACATCACCTAGGCCACCACCGCCTACAGTACCGGCCATTGCTGAGTAGCTCACCAGAGTCACTAGCGTAATCGTTACTGAGTTGATGATAGTCGGTAGTGCTTCTGGAAGCAGAACCTTATTGATGATTTGTGTTGGTGTTGCGCCCATTGATTGGGCCGCTTCCACTAGACCTGTTGGTACTTCAAGTAGTGCACTTTCGATAAGTCGAGCCACGAATGGGATAGCGCCAATCGTCAGTGGAACAATCGCTGCTGTTGTACCGATGAAGGTACCAATCAGCATCTTAGTCAGTGGAATAATCGCAACCATCAAAACTAAGAAAGGTACTGAACGACCCACGTTCACAATCGCACCTAGAATCTTGTTTACTTTGGTGTTCTCTAACAGGCCACCTTTTTTAGTCGTATGCAGAATCACGCCTAGTGGAATACCGACCGCGAAGCCAACAATGCCTGCAACAGCAACCATGTAAAGCGTTTCGCCTGTTGCGCCTAATAGAAGGTTACCGTTAAGGCTGATCCAGTCAGCAATCTCGTTGAAACTAAAGGACATAACCAAGCACCTCTACTTTTACATTGTTGTCGCGTAGGAATTGGATAGCAGCATTATCATCTGCTTCATTACCGAACAGTTCAGCGACCATCATGCCGAACTTCACGCCACCGGCGTAATCAAGGTCAGAACTTAAGATGCTGACATCGATATTGAATTTACGTGCGATTTGCGTCATTAGCGGAGCATCAACCGTTGCACCAGTAAACTCAAGACGCACCAGCGGGTAGCTGCTGTTTACGCGAGTCTCTTGCAAACGTGCTTGGTAATCTTCAGGGATCGTCAGATCCAACGTTGAGCGAATAAACTGATGCGCTAGCTCTGTCTTCGGATGAGCAAAGATGTCACCGACTGTACCTTTCTCTACCAATTCACCGCCGCCAATGATCGCAACCTCGTGACAAATGCTTTTAACCACATCCATCTCGTGTGTAATAAGCAGGATAGTGATGTTCAGCTTGCGGTTGATTTCACGCAGCAGCTCAAGGATAGATTGAGTTGTTGCTGGATCCAATGCGCTGGTGGCTTCATCACATAGCAGTACTTTCGGGTCAGAGGCCAGTGCGCGAGCAATCGCCACACGCTGCTTTTGACCACCACTTAGGTTTGCCGGGTAGGTGTCACGCTTATCAGCAAGGCCAACCAGTTCAAGTAACTCGCTGACTTTCGCTTCAATAATCGCTTTATCTTTACCAGCAAGTTCTAGAGGCAGTGCTACATTGTTAAATACAGTACGAGAAGACAGCAGGTTGAAGTGCTGGAATATCATGCCGATGTTACGGCGCGCTTCGCTAAGCTCTGATTTGCTGAGTTTTGTTAGGTCGATACCATCAACAATCACTTCACCCGAAGTCGGGGCTTCCAACATATTTACACAGCGGATTAGGGTACTTTTGCCTGCACCTGAAGAGCCGATGACTCCAAAGATTTGACCTTGAGGAATGTGGAGGTTGATATCAATTAAGGCATTGATTTCTTTAGTGCCTTGATAAAAAACCTTATTGACTTGATTCACTTTAATCATAGAGAAACCCGTGCAGGTAGAACAGAATAATATGTCGATAGCTCGCTCGATTTACAGACGATGCTATGGTGTTCTATGATCTAAGTCAATAGATATTTTTACGTCTAGACGGCTAAACGTCGATTGTATGGCTAAGCTAGAAACAAATCGTTAACGAACGCAAAACTAAATAGATAGTGATGAAGCAAATAAAGCGTGTAATAATTAATGATTAATAGAGAGTTGATAGAGAACAAAATTTTGTCTAAACCTGCTGTTTTTTTAGATCGTGATGGAGTGATTAACGTTGATCACGGCTACGTACATGATGAGCATGACTTTGAATACATCGATGGTGTGTTTGAAGCGGCGAAAGCGTTTAAAGATATGGGTTATTTATTGGTGCTAGTGACCAACCAATCTGGTATTGCTCGCGGCATGTTTAGTGAAGACCGTTTTCTTTCTTTAACGCAGTGGATGGATTGGAACTTTGTTGATAATGGTGTCGAGCTCGATGGCATTTATTACTGTCCTCACCACGCTGAGCACGGTATTGGTGACTACAAGCAAGATTGTGAATGTCGTAAGCCAAAGCCAGGCATGTTCATTTCTGCTCGTGACTTTCTGAAGATTGATATGGCTAACTCGGTCATGATCGGCGATAAAGCGGAAGACATGATGGCTGCAGAAGCAGCAGGTGTTGGTACTAAAGTCTTGGTAAGAACGGGTAAACCCATCACTGAAAAAGGTGAAGCGTTGGCTAGCGTGGTACTTGATAGCATTAAAGACGTACCCGCTTTCTTAAAAGGCTAAACGTTTTATTTATCACTAAGGTATGGACCTATCATTAGGCACTTACATTAGGTTTGTTCGAACCTGTGAATAGGCTAAGTGTCGTTGACTATATAAAGATGAGGAACGAAGTATGAAAGCTATGTTGGTAGCATCTCTATGTACAGTAGCATTGGTTGGGTGCTCTAAATCAGCAGCCCCTGAGACTGATAGCGCAACATCGAATGATCAATTCGCGACTTATCAATGTGAGTCTGACGTCTCGTTTGATGTGTCTTACCTTGATAATGAAAAAGCGGTACTACGCTTGCCTGATAATGAATACCGCCTGACTCAAGTTCCAGCGGGCTCAGGAACCAAATACATCTTAGATGATGGCACTTCAGAGATGATTAACAGCATCACTTTGCGCACGAAAGGTGACAATGCGCGTCTAGAACTTGGTCGCGTAGTCTATCGAAATTGCCAAAAGTAAGTCATAGTAAGAACTGCTAGTATTTACAAACAGTTAAGTGAGGGAATCTACCCTCACTTTTTCTTCTCTTCCCTTTAACGTTAGACTTTTTATGAGCAAAAAACTCACTATTCTTGATATTGCAAAGCTGTCCGGTGTTGGTAAGTCAACCGTATCACGCGTTCTGACCAATGATCCAAAAGTGAAACCTGAAACCCGTGAAAGGGTAGAAAGAGTAATTCAAGAATCTGGGTACACGCCTTCAAAGTCTGCGCAATCGATGCGCGGTGGCAGCCAAAAAGTCATCGGCGTGATTATCTCTCGTTTGGACTCTCCCTCTGAAAACAAAGCCGTTAGCACGATGCTGGCCGAGTTGTATCGAGCGGATTACGATGTCGTGATCATGGAAAGCCAACTTGATAGAGATAAAGCCAATGAGCACCTGCAAGTTCTAAAGCGTCGTAACGTTGATGGCATTATTGTATTTGGTTTTACTGACTGCGATATTCCGGCAATCGAAGCTTGGGAACACAAAGCGGTGGTGATTGCTCTGGATACCGAGAACGTGACGTCGATTAACTATGATAACCAACAGGTGATCAATAGTGCGTTGGTGCATTTATCGGATCAAGGGATCTCTGACGTTGGCTTTATCGGGGTTGATCCTAGTGATAAATCAACCGGTGAACTGCGTCTTAAGGCTTATCTCGATTGGTGTGAAAACACAGGTTCAGTGGCAAACTATCGTACTGGTCAACTTCATCACGAAAGTGCTTATCAGCTGGTGGATGAGGTGTTAACTCCCGCGACTCAAGCGATCGTTTGTGCCAGTGATACGCTGGCTCTTGGTGTAATCAAGCGTCTGCAAGAACTACAACGTGAAGATGTGGTCGTCACTGGCGTTGGTGGTAATGATCTTCTCTCTTTCTTATTCCCACGAGTATTTAGCATTGATCCTGGTTACCAATCTGCAGGTAAGTTGGCTGCTAATCTATTGATCTCTCAGCTTTTAGGCAATTCAGAGATCTCTCATCATACGCAATCTCCTATTCTATAATCCACTCAATTAAGCGAAATTGAACGGCTTAGATTAAAATTAGAGTGTGATCTCTTTCAATTAATGGGATTGTTCCCATTTTAATTTATCATTCATACGGGCATTATAATAACCGTAATTGGGAATGTTCCCATAGATCTAAGTCTGAGTGATTATAGCTTGCATGGTTTAGATGAGTAATTGAATGAAACCAGGGTGGGGTAGTATGAGTAAGATAGCGAAGCAAGACGTTGCGCGTCTTATCGAGTTAGTCGGTGGTAAAGAAAACATTGCGAGTGTCAGCCACTGTCTGACTCGACTGCGTTTTGTATTGAACGATACAGAGCAGGCCAACAAAGCTGAACTCGAAAAACTGAAGCTAGTAAAAGGCTGTTTTACTAATGCAGGCCAATTCCAAGTTGTGATTGGCACTGAAGTTGATGAAGTGTACGCACTTTTGATTGAGCAAACTGGTAAAGATGCATCATCAAAAGATGAGGCGAAGTTGGCTGCTCGTCAAAATATGAACTTCCTTGAGCGTGGTATATCCCATTTAGCCGAAATTTTTGTACCACTGCTGCCTGCCATCATTACTGGCGGTTTGATTCTTGGTTTCCGTAATGTGATTGGCGACATTCGCATGTTCGACGGCAAAACCCTAGTTGAAATCAGTCAATTCTGGGCAACGGTTCACTCTTTCTTATGGTTGATCGGCGAAGCTATTTTCTTCTTCCTTCCGGTTGGTGTGTGTTGGGCAACGGTTAAGAAGCTCGGCGGAACCCCTATTTTAGGCATCACGCTCGGTGTGACCTTGGTTTCCCCGCAATTGATGAACGCTTACATGATAGGTAAATCGGTACCTGAAGTGTGGGACTTTGGCTTGTTCGTGATAGAGAAAGTTGGTTATCAGGCTCAGGTGATCCCTGCGATGTTAGCGGGTGTGGCTCTGGCCTTCATCGAGACCAACCTTAAGCGTATTGTTCCTTCTTACCTGTACCTTGTTGTCGTGCCGTTCGTATCGATTATTTTGTCTGTGATTCTAGCGCACGCTTTCATTGGCCCATTTGGCCGTATGTTAGGCGATGGCGTGGCATTCGCGGCTAAAGCGGCAATGACAGGTGACTTTGCGATTCTTGGTTCAGTAGTCTTTGGCTTCCTATACGCACCTTTGGTGATTACAGGTATTCACCACACAACCAATGCCGTCGACCTACAACTGATGCAAGACTTAGGCGGCACACCAATCTGGCCTTTGATTGCGCTATCAAATATTGCACAAGCTTCAGCGGTTGTTGGCATCATCATCTTAAGCAAACGCGAAGGCGAACGAGATATCTCGGTTCCAGCTGCAATCTCTGCTTACTTAGGTGTAACAGAGCCAGCGATGTACGGCATCAACCTTAAATACAAATTCCCAATGCTGAGCGCAATGATCGGCAGTGCCGCTGCGGCTGCTATCTGTGGTAGTGCAGGAGTGATGGCGAATGGTATCGGTGTTGGTGGCTTGCCAGGCATCTTATCGATTCAACCGCAATATTGGTCTGTTTACTTAATTGCGATGCTGGTGGCGATTGTACTACCCGTCACGTTAACACTGTTCTTCTATAAACGAGCACAGATGAAAGGCGAGCTAGAAACCGCCAACGCGTAATGCATTTAATAAGCGATGACTCCAAGGTGAGCCATCGCTTTTTCTCTTAGTTATAGCTTTTTCTTTTAGTTATAACGGCTATTCGACCATGATTCACATGGTGATTTTTATTTTATATTTTCTGGTAAGTGAGTGTTAGAGATGGCGATGACTGAGCATGATGAAAGTTGGTGGAAAACCGCAACCATCTATCAAATCTACCCAAAGAGCTTTTGTGACAGTGGCAGTAAAGGTACTGGCGATATCAAAGGGATCATTTCAAAACTGGATTATCTTAAACACTTGAGTGTGGATGCCATTTGGTTAACCCCAGTTTATGCATCCCCAATGATCGATAACGGCTACGATATTTCAGATTACTACGCGATTAACCCACAATTCGGCACCATGGAAGATTTCGACCTATTGCTGGCTGAAGCGCACCAACGTGGTATTCGTATCGTGATGGATATCGTGGTAAACCATACTTCAACAGAGCATGCATGGTTTCAATCTGCTTTGGGCGACAAAAACAGCTCTTACCGCGATTACTATATTTGGAAAGATCCCGTAGATGGTCAAGCACCAACTAACTGGCAGTCTAAGTTCGGTGGTAATGCGTGGGAACTAGATGAGGCGACTGGGCAATACTTCCTACACTTATTCGCCAAAGAACAGGCTGACCTCAACTGGGAGAACCCGGTTGTACGTGAAGAAGTGAAAGACGTTATCAGCTTTTGGGCAGAAAAGGGCGTTGATGGTTTCCGCTTGGATGTGATCAACCTGATTTCGAAGCAGCAAGACTTTCCTAATGATGATATCGGTGATGGCCGTCGTTTCTATACCGATGGTCCACGTGTACACGAATACCTGAAAGAGATCAGCGAAGCCGTATTTCAGAAGTACGGCAGCGTGACCGTAGGCGAGATGTCTTCAACCACGTTGGAACACTGCCAGCAATACTCAAACGTTGATAACAGTGAGCTATCGATGGTGTTTAACTTCCACCACCTTAAGGTCGATTACACCAATGGTGAGAAGTGGACCAATGCGCCGTTTGATTTCTTACAGCTCAAATCGATCTTTAACCACTGGCAAACGGGATTGAATGGCAAAGGGTGGGGCGCACTATTCTGGTGTAACCACGATCAACCGCGAGTGGTGAGTCGCTTAGGTGATGATCAGCAATATCGTGTTGAATCGGCCAAGATGTTGGCTGCGTCTGTACATATGATGCAAGGTACGCCGTATATCTATCAAGGTGAAGAGATTGGCATGACCAACCCTGGCTATACCGATATCAGCCAGTATCGTGATGTAGAGAGCACCAATATGTATGACATCATGGTGAACCGTGATGGTGTAGCGCATCAAGATATGATGGCGATTCTGGCGCAGAAATCACGTGATAATTCTCGTACTCCAATGCAATGGAATAGCGAAGCGCATGCAGGCTTCTCACAAGCTCAGCCGTGGCTAGATGTTGCGAATAACTACACTGAGATCAACGCTGAGCAAGCGCTAGAAGATAAAGACTCTGTTTTTTACTTCTACAAGAGCTTGATTGAGTTACGTAAAGAAGTGCCAGTGATTACTCATGGTAGCTACAAAGATTTATTGCCTGAGCACCCATCGGTATTTGCGTATTCTCGTGAGACGGATAGTCAGACTTTGTTGTGTATTAACAACTACTATGGTGAAGAGGCGGAATGCGTTTTACCGGAACGTTTTGATATGAGTAAGGCGAAGAGTTTGTTGTCTAACTATCAAGAAGCGAACACTTCAGCAGCATCACATCATCAAGTCTTACGTCCTTACGAGACTCGTATTCTCTTGATTGAAGGTTAACCTTGTTTCATTTTAAGAAGCCTGATTCTTACTCCCCTTAAAGGATTAGGCTTTTACAAAGGCTTTGGAGTGCTCCCCAAAGCCTTTTTTTCGATGCCCTGTTAGTGCTTAGTGAGCATTTCGATCTCTTCGTGTGAAAGAGGAACAAGGGTTGGCACTGACTGTGGTGTGACAGCGACATTCAGTTCATCGAGAAGCATTGTCAGTTTGTCCATCGGCCATTGTTGAAGCTGAGCTTTAATCTCTTCGTAGGCGTCATCCCTTTCTTCTCTCACTGCTTTGTCCATTTCAAGTCCCGCAAAGTTAACGTTGTTTGCTCAAGACCACTGATTTCACTGTGTCGCACATAGCCAAATACGGGATGATAAATCGTCGTGATATTTTCATTGATGAGTGTACTACTCGACGGTTGCTCATCATTGTTGCATTCTAGAGTCAGTATTGATTGGTATTCGAGTAAGCCTACTTCTATTTGTTGATTATTAATTTTCTCAAATATTTTACCGTTTTCTATTCTTTTCTGTTCTCTTTTCCAATTCAAAGAACAGCGACTGATCACCATTTTAGGATCAACATCATACTGTTCGACTAATCGGTATGCATCTTCATCGCTGATGTCGAGTCCGTTAATATTATGTTCCCAAAATGAAGAACTTATTTGTTGATCTTTATATGTATTAGCCGATGTAGGAAATTCCATGCTATCAAAAATATGGATTAAAGAAGGCGCTTTATTAAAGAAGTCAATCAGACTTAAAGAAGCCTCTTCATTAATTCGATATAGCTGACCATCTTTTTCATACAAAAAATCTGTATCTTCATTACTTCCTATCGAGTTCTTAATTATTCTCACATAAAAGCTATCTACACCAATATTGGAAAGGTTATTAATGATTGCTGTCAATTGATCTGTCTCCTTTTGAGGGAGAGTGTCTAAAACGTCGATGAGTTCAATCGCATTTTTAGGAATGTATTTAATGTAAAAAACCTCTGAAGAGCCCCCATCAAGACGATTTATTTTCTCTTCATAGTTTAGCCACTGTTCATTTTTTGGAGAAAATTGGGATTTATTAAAGTCCAGATCTGAGCCGATTTGTTTTTCTGGTATAGAGGGTGATGAGCTATTACAGCCTGATAGAAATAGCGATGATAAAATAGATAATAAAGTTAATTTGTTCTTCATGATTTTAATCCGGTAAAAATGCTGAGGTGTTTATGTTGTCAACAAGTTTGAAGATTAGCGTTTGATAAGCCAAATAATGAGAGATAACAAAGATTAACGAATCTTATTTTTATGTTTAATCTTCTGTTTTTAAAGGTTTTTTTTTGTTATTTTATTTCATTTTATTGGTATTCTAGCGTAGCAGTCTTATTCATTAATAGATTAACTTAAGTGACCTAAGTGTTTTGTTCGTATTTGTTTTACTTTGTTGTTTTATTTATTTAATCCAATTCGTTAACTTCTCGTCTACCAAAATGGTAATAAATAAAAGAAGGATAACTAAATGCGTAATAATAGTGGCTATAGCTTAATTGAATTGGTGATCGTTATTGTGGTGATCGGTATTTTATCGGTGGCAGCGATACCTAAATTTATGAATATTCAAAATGAAGCGAGAGAAGCTCGACTCTATAGTATAAGAGGTGCTTTAGAATCGGGTATCAATATGGCTCATGGAATGATGATGTTAGAAGGGAAAGAACACTATCGTTATGTTTCAAATAAAATTGAGGGTCAAACTTCAGATGGTTATGGTGTAATTCCGTTACAGAACTTGCCATTTAAAGGGTGTGAGATCGATGGAAGAAAAAGTTGTGCATTTATTTATGGTTACCCTGATGCCGACGAAAATAATCTATCCATTGTCCTAAAAGGCATTCTCGGTTCGTCTTCATTGTGGAAGGTACACCGAACGGAAAATGAAAGAGGTACTGCTTATATTACGCCACTGAATCAAAATGAATTTAAACAGTGTTCAGTTCGATATCAGGTCCCTCTTTCTCAAGAAGAAGATTATCAGATCGATGTTTTGCCTTGTGCTTAATTGATTGACATAAGATTGAATAAAACCATGATCAAATAAGTTCATGGTTTTATTTTTGTTTCTGCATCTTGATCATGGTTTGGCAATAGGCTTCAATCATATTGCGCCAATCATAAGTCATCGTTTTATTCGAAAATTTGCTCTTCAACTGATTCCAAGGTGATAAGCAAGTTTCTACTGATTCTGGTTGAGCAAGTCGTTTAAATAGCGCTTTTGATGGGACTGTATGGGATAGTGAAACGATGGATTGTAGGTAGTTTTTCATAAAGAGATCTTCTCGGCCGCTTTTATAAGAAATATCGGAAACGAGAAGGTAAATTAAGGCATTATCAATCCTTGAACCACCTACTGGAGTGCGTAGAAAATCAAAAGCGTTTTCTAGGTTTCCTGCTTTCAGGTTAATTAGGCCTAACCATATGCCTAGTTCGTCAGGAAGCGGAGTGAAACGCGTATACAGTTGGCTAATAGCCTTTTCCAACGTCTCTTTATTGGTTTCAAACAATGTGTTGTGTCGAGCAAAATAGAGGGCTTTAAATTCATCATTTGGAATGAATGAACCTTCGTCAATATCACGGTCATACTGCTTAAATACAGACAAATTATCTAGTTGCCAATCGTATTCAATCGGAATGGGAAGTGCAAAAAAACGAGCGATGTCTTGCTGTAGAGGCAAAAGGGAAAGGCTCAAGCTGTTGAGATTGATAACGTAGGTTTTTTTGAACACTTCCTTATCAGATGTAGAAAAGAGCAGCTTAGCTTCGGCATGAACAGTGGAAGGTGTTTCGAGATCTTTTAAGCGAATGTTGAGTTTGTACTCACTTGATATGCTCTCTTTTGCTCCGGGCCAATAGGGACTGTCATCGATTGTCGTCACGAAGTAACTCGGAATGTCTTGATTGACCAAATCGGTATATGGATATTCAATTTGTTGCTCAAGAATCAAAGCTTTAATGATTTTCCTATGCTGTTTTGATTGAGGGCCCGTAGCATCAATACGATGCAGAAGAAGCTCTCTCATTTGGATGGTTTGTTGTTTGCGATATTGCTCGATTAGATTGCTTGTTTTTGTAACATAAAGATAAGACGAAACAAAAAATGCCATAGAAAGGAACACGATCAAGTAATGTAAGGGCTTTATGTTGGTCAGTTTGGCACTCAACGCAAGACGTATTGTGGGCGGTGTTTCTCGGGAGGGAGCATGGTCATCTTCCTCAAGAGTGATTAGCTTTACTTGGCTGTCGCAAAGGTAATAGCCTTTACGGGGGTAAGTCACCAGTATTTTTGTTGCATCTTCATGGATTAAATATTTTTGAAGGAGCGCACGGAAGGTCGATATTCTGTTAGTCAGTACATTTTTAGAAATGTAGTCGCTATGCCAGATCTCTTGAATGATCGCGTTAGAAGAAAGCGGTTCACCGACATGAGTAAGCAAAAACTCGAGCAGTTCAATGGTTCTTGGTTCTAAATCGATTATCTCATCGTTATACTGTAAGTGCTTTTTCTGCGGATTATAGATCATTCCCCCGATTTTAATTAGGCCGCCAACCTCTTTTGCTTCTTCAAGAATATTTCGCATCATGTAGGAACATCATTATTAATTATTTGCCTGTATTATATAGCATTTTTCTTAAACGGAGTATGCGTGTTGTCACCTGTAGTGGATTTTATATCGGTGTGGCTTATGATTCATCGCCAGTACTAAATTCAGTGCCAAAGCTCCTAAAATGGAAAGTAAGATTGTTGTAGGAGTGACAAAAAGAAAGGAAGTGAATAGGATTATCGCGTCAATCGCCATTTGTGATTTTCCGACGGAAATACCAAATTTATCTTGGATGAATAAACACAGGACGTTGAACCCGCCAAGACTCGAATGATGTCTAAATAGGATCAGCATGCCTAAGCCCATTAACAAGCCGCCAGCTACCGCACAGTAAATTTCATTATGAACGTCTAACGAAATCACCAAGTATAAATGATCGGCAAATACAGACACTAAAGCGCCAGAAATGGCACTGCTTATCGCAAAGTGACGGCCAAATCGTTTCCATGCTAATAGGTAGAATGGGCAGTTGGCAATAAAGTACAAAATACCAAAGGTTACTGGTGTAAATTGACTCAAAAGCAGTGCCAAGCCAGTCGTACCACCAGTAATCAGGTTTGCTGACTGTAAAAAGAAGACGCCTAACGCCACTAAAAACGTGCCAGTGAGAATCGCTACCCAATCTTCTTTACGTGAGTGTTTTTCCATCGTTTTTATAATTACCTAACCAATAAAGGCGTGCATAGTAGAGAAAAACCTTAGCTTTCGGTAGCTGGAGGGGCAAAATTAAGGTAAACCTATGTAATCTGCGTTTTACAGGGTGTAAAGCGTAAAATTGACAGTAAGCGCCATCTTTGGTTGGATAAGCCAAATAGCCATGATGAATCTTATTTGTGATTATGAAAAAACTGCATGATAAAATTGCAATTAGCTCTTTATGACCTAGATCAAATTATGTAGAATGCGTCACATCAAAACGGTGACGGAAACGTTTGCTTTCGGTCGTTGTGTGGTTTTTTTGAAACTTTCAGTACAATCTGAGTCAGGAGATACAGATGCTTAAGCGTGACATGAACATTGCTGATTACGATGCGGATCTATTCGCAGCTATCCAAGAAGAAACTCTTCGTCAGGAAGAGCATATCGAACTTATCGCTTCAGAAAACTACACAAGCCCACGTGTAATGGAAGCTCAAGGTTCTCAGCTAACAAACAAATACGCTGAAGGCTACCCAGGCAAGCGTTACTACGGTGGTTGTGAGTACGTAGACAAAGTTGAAACTCTAGCAATTGAACGTGCATGTGAACTATTTGGTGCAGAGTACGCAAACGTACAGCCTCACTCAGGTTCTCAAGCAAATAACGCTGTATACATGGCACTACTAAATGCAGGCGATACGGTTCTAGGTATGAGCCTAGCACACGGTGGTCACCTAACTCACGGTTCTCCAGTAAACTTCTCTGGTAAGCTTTACAACATCATCCCTTACGGTATCGATGAAGCGGGTCAAATCGATTACGAAGAGATGGAAAAGCTGGCTATCGAGAACAAGCCTAAGATGATCATCGGTGGTTTCTCTGCTTACTCTCAAATCTGTGATTGGAAGCGCATGCGTGAAATCGCTGACAAAGTAGGTGCTTACCTGTTCGTAGATATGGCTCACGTAGCAGGTCTAATCGCTGCAGGCGTTTACCCGAACCCAGTGCCACACGCTCACGTAGTAACTACAACGACGCACAAAACGCTTGCGGGTCCTCGTGGTGGTCTAATCCTTTCTAACGAAGGCGAAGATCTTTACAAGAAGCTGAACTCAGCAGTATTCCCAGGCGGCCAAGGTGGTCCTCTAATGCACGTTATCGCTGGTAAAGCAGTAGCGTTCAAAGAAGCTCTAGAGCCAGAATTCAAAGAATACCAAGCTCGCGTAGTTGCTAACGCAAAAGCAATGGTTGCTGAATTCCTAGCACGCGGTTACAACATCGTTTCAGGTTCTACAGAGAACCACCTGTTCCTAGTTGACCTAATCGACAAGGACATCACAGGTAAAGAGGCTGATGCAGCACTAGGTGCAGCGAACATCACTGTGAACAAGAACTCAGTACCAAATGATCCACGTAGCCCGTTTGTTACTTCAGGTATCCGTATCGGTTCTCCTTCTATCACTCGTCGCGGTTTCTCAGAAGCAGACGCGAAAGAGCTAGCAGGTTGGATCTGTGACATCCTAGATAATATGGGCGATGAGTCTGTTATCGAAGCGACTAAAGCAAAAGTACTAAATATCTGTAAGCGTCTACCGGTTTACGCTTAATTTTTCTTCGTAGTAATTTGAACTTCGTTGTCGAGCATGCTCACTTACATCCGTAAGCTCCGCGTGCTCTCCTAGAATTTCAAACGACTACTTTGAAAAATACTTTTAAAGGGGCTCATTGAGTCTCTTTTGTTTTAGGGAAAGGTGCTGAAAACTCCGCGCCTGTTCCTTGAACTTAAGCTATTTGATTGAAAGTACGATTTGAAGGGCTCCTTGTTAGGGGCCTTTTTGGTATCTGTCGGTATGGAGTTGGGTTATCTGAGAATGCAGAAAGGCGGTACTAAAAAGGGCTGATGTTTGCACATCAACCCTTTGTGGTTTTCTTATGTTGGTTCTACTTTCTGATACTAAGCAGGGTGCCAGACTTACACTTGAATGAGTAATAATGGCGGCTCTCGTTGAATTTTCCTAAGCCTTCGCCGTCACAGTAGTCGATATTGATGTCACGCATCACTTCTAGTGTGTCTTCGCTTTTCAGAGCGAATTTAGAGCCATCAGAGCAGACAATACGCACTCTTTCATCATGGCTTACTGAGTAAATATCGACTTCGGTGTTACACAGCTCAAAAGAGGCTTCACGAAAGTTGTCTTGCTGTGTATTTGAAGCGCAACCTGCAGTCAGTGTTGCTGCGAAAACTGCCAAAAGTCCGAGTCTTTTCATTGTTAATCCTTCGCTATCATCAGATTGATTGATGAGTTTTATATGCTATTTCAGGTAGCCTATACAACAACACGCTTTGGTTCAAGGAGCGCTCGTTGACTCTAAGATATAAAAGTATAGATGTAGACAGATAATTTATAATTGGCTAACTGCATGTTTATCCAATACGTATCACCAATAAAAAAGACCAACACAGAGGTTGGTCTTTCGAAATAAAGCTTGTTTTAAATGACTATCGAAACTGTTTTGCTTCTGGAAAATACTCAAAACCAGCAGACGCAAGTTTAGCGATCAAGGCTGCCTTATCGATTTCGTAGAAGTTAACCACTCGATCCAAATCACCACCGAAGTCGTCACGTAGCTTCATGTTGACGATGCTCATTAACATCACTGGATCCATCTTTGCAAAATTAGCGAGGTTCATGTTAGTCCTCGAAATCTGAAATCAGTAAGTTAGCAGCGGCAAAGGCTGCACGTTCACGAGCTTCTTTAGGAAGAGACTCATCGGCAGCAAGGTCATTCAATGTTTTTACTGCGCAGGTGATCGCTTTAGGGATATAGCCTTGGTCGCCACTGCCAATTTGAGAATACAGTTCACGAACCAAATCACAACAATCGTATACTTTCATTTTTATACCTAACCAAATGATAACTGATCTCAATATACACATAGAGATAAGCAAAAACAAAGTGGATCTGATCAAGTTCAGAGTTAGTTTGTCCTTGCTCAATATCTCACTTGGTTAGCTCGCTGCTTAGGCCGTTCTTTACGGCTTCGTTTGGTACTTGCCGATTAGCCAGAGACTTGTTGTTCAAGTTGATAGGTGACTTCATCAGCAAGATTGAGCTGTTTCGCGAGCTCTTTGAGGTACGCCTTTTCCATGAAATTCTGTTCGTCGGCCACAATCAAAGAGGCTAAGTAGATCTCACTCGCCTGTTGAGGTGACGTTGCCAGTTGAGCGATTTCGCTTGGGTCGAGTGGCTTATGCAGTTCTTCAGAGACCAATTTAGTCAGTTGATAATCAGCGCCCATATTCTCGACGGCTTGCTCTATCTTAGCCATCTCTTCTTCATCAACATGGCCATCAGCTTTAGACGCGGCAATCATCGATCGTAGAATCAGCACGCTGTGGTTTGCATCATTTTCATCAAACTGAGCCTGTTCGGCGTTAGGTGTCTGGCCTTGTTTGGATTGGTAGTCGTTGTAGACTTTATAAGCCAAAGCGCCCAGTGCTGCTGCGCCGCCAATCCCAGCCGCTTTCTTACCCATTTTCTTAGTCTTCTTAGAGCCCATTAACGCACCTAACAGTCCTCCGCCAACTGCGCCTGCACCGAAGGCTCCGAGTGTACTTTTACTGCTACTCTTGCTATTGCTGCCTTGAGAAAGGCCACTTAAACTTGAAGACCCTTGTGAAAGTTTCTGAGTACCTTGTTTTACGAGATCTGATTTAAGTGCTTGGTTCAGTAAGCTTTTGATATCCATCGATACCTCCAATGGTGAGCATGTCCAAAAAGTTGATGACACCAATATACGGATTTAAAGATGAACAGGGGATTAACTTACGTTATTTACTCTACTGATAAATAGAAGGGAGTTTGAAGCGAAATGACAGGCACAAAAAAGGCCACCTAACGGCAGCCTTTCAATGTTTATCTAGTCAGTAATCGGATTACTAAGCTAGTTGAGCCTTAAGGTGCTCGATAACCGTGTCCATTGCGATAGCTTCTTTATCACCAGTACGACGGTTTTTGTATTCGAAGTTACCTTCGTCCATGCTGCGATCGCCGATAACGATAGTGTGAGGGATACCCACAAGCTCGATATCTTTAAACATAACACCAGGGCGCTCTTTACGGTCATCGAATAAAACTTCGATACCCATAGCTGTTAATTCAGCGTATAGCTTCTCAGCTGCTTCTTTAACGCGCTCAGATTTGTGCATGTTCATTGGTACGATAGCAACTTGGAACGGCGCTAGTGCGTCTGGCCAAGTGATACCGAATTTATCGTGGTTTTGCTCGATAGCAGATGCAACAACACGTGAAACACCGATACCGTAACAACCCATCTCTAGGATTACGCTCTTACCATCAGGACCAAGCACGTTACAGTTCATTGCTTTAGAGTAAGTATTACCCAGTTGGAAGATGTGACCCACTTCGATACCACGCTTAAGCTGGATAGTACCTTTACCACATGGGCTAAGGTCACCTTCAACTACGTTACGTAGGTCTTCAACTTGAGCAAGCTCAACGTCACGACCCCAGTTAATTCCGAAGTAGTGCTTACCGTCTACGTTTGCACCAGCGCCGAAGTCACTCATTACAGCAACTGAGCGGTCAACGATGAATGGTAGCTCTAGGCCAACAGGGCCAAGTGAACCAGGACCAGCGCCAACAAGTGCACGGATTTCTTCTTCAGAAGCCATCTCTAATGGAGAAGCAACCTGTGGAAGGTTTTCTGCTTTCACTTCGTTAAGCTCGTGGTCACCACGGATGATTAGAGCAATGATATCTGCTTCTACTTCATCAGATGCTTTAACGAATAGAGTCTTAACTGTCTTCTCGATTGCTAGACCGTGTTGCTCTACCAATTCTGCGATAGTTTTCGCATTTGGTGTATCAACCAGTTCCATCTCTTGAGTTGGTGCTGCTGCATCTTCAGTAGGAGCAAGTGCTTCTGCTTTTTCGATGTTTGCTGCGTAATCTGACTCAGTTGAGAATGCGATTAGGTCTTCGCCGCTTTCAGCAAGAACGTGGAACTCTTGAGAGCCGCTGCCGCCGATTGCGCCAGAGTCTGCCAATACTGGACGGTATTCAAGGCCCATACGGTCGAATGCTTTACAGTAAGCATCGTGCATCGCTTGGTAAGACTTTTCTAAGCCTTCTTTGTCGATATCAAAGCTGTACGCATCCATCATAGAGAATTCACGTGCACGCATTACGCCAAAACGAGGGCGGCGCTCATCACGGAATTTAGTCTGTATTTGGTACAGATTTAGAGGTAGCTGTTTGTAAGAGCTGATCTCGTTACGTACTAGACTCGTTACCACTTCTTCAGCTGTTGGGCTAAGAACAAATGGACGAGAGTGACGGTCTGTGAAACGAAGTAGCTCAGGCCCCATCTTTTCAGAACGGCCAGTCTCTTCCCAAAGCTCAAACGGTTGAACTACGGGCATCAAGATTTCAACGGCACCTGCATTATCGATCTCTTGGCGAACGATATTTTCGACTTTACGCAGTACACGTAGACCAGTAGGTAGCCAAGTATATAAACCTGAAGCTAGCTTACGGATCATACCTGCACGTAGCATCAGCTGGTGGCTGATAACTTCTGCGTCGTTTGGAGTCTCTTTCAGAGTAGAAAGAAGGTAGTTACTGGTACGCATTCTATGGTATCCGTTTCATCATTGATAAAAGAAAACTTGCTGTCGTTCGTAACCACAGCAAATCTGATATAGCCGCATATAATATCAGCCTATTTGGGATCTCAAAAGCGTTCAATGTCAGTTACATTGATGAAAAGCGTTTCAACCACGAATTTCACGTTAAGATCGAACAAATTTACCGCATATTCCTTACTGTCTGGCTTGCCTTTTTTATAGGCAGGGCGAGGATCTTGGCCTAATACTTCTTTGATCACCTGAATGATATGGCGCGCTTGTGGATGGCTTGCGAGCTTACTTTGCGCTTGCTGCGAAAAGTTAACGTCGAGCACTTCTGGTTCATCGGCGGCAAACCCTCCCAATGCATCCGGAATCGAATCTGAATAGGGGATATAAGGCTTGATGTCGATGATCGGTGTACCGTCTACTAAGTCGACGCTGCCGAGATCCAACCAAGTCTGTCCTTTCTCTTGAGACACACCTTTTAGTTCAACCGCAGACATGCCAATTCCATTTGGTCTGAATGTGGCACGTGACGCGAATACACCAATACGTTCATTCCCGCCAAGGCGAGGTGGCCTCACAGTTGGTTTCCAGCCTGCTTCAAGGTTCTTGTCGAACAGAAATAGTAACCAAACATGGCTAAATTGCTCTATATCACGAACAGACTCAAGGCAGTTTGCTGCATCAACCAACCTGACTCTTGAGGTGGATGTGGGTACCAACCTGGGCTGCCTTGGCACAGCGAACTTCTCTTTATAAGGAGACTCAATAAAGCCAACAGGTTCAATGGTGTACATAGTTGGGTGTTCTCTGATTAGGATTAAGACGGAAAAATATCATAAAATCGCTTGTTTTTCTTTTGATAATAATTATCATTTGCAACGTTATAACGTATCAAAATTAGTTATTTAAGGGAAATACAATGAAACCGAATATCCATCCAGATTACCGTCCCGTGGTTTTTCATGACACCAGTGTCGATGAGTACTTCTTAATCGGCTCAACGCTAAAACAGACCGTACTATCGAATGGGAAGACGGCAATACTTATCCTTACTTCACGATTGAGGTGTCGTCAAAGTCGCATCCTTTCTATACGGGTAAACAACGAGTGCTACATAAAGAGGGACGTGTTGCGAACTTCACTCGTCGTTTTGGTCAATTAGGTAAGGGAGCGAAATAGAATGAAAGTTGTGAAATCACTTAAAAGTGCGAAAAGTCGCCATCCTGATTGCCAGATAGTAAAGCGCAGAGGTCGTCATTATGTTATCTGCAAAACCAATCCGAGATTCAAAGCGGTTCAGAAATAGTCAGTCAAATTGATGTGACGCGAGTGTAAAAACGAGGGGAAAGTCAAACTTCATTCATTTGTCTGTTTTTCTTTTCCACCGAGAAGAACCTGACAGAATATTGCGTATTAACTTAGAGTATGGCGTGTTTTATTTTCAAGTGAATCAATGGCTTATATTATCAGTTATATTTGTAGTGAATGTGTGTTTGTGAATTATAAATCTAGATTTTGTATTTAATGTGGATTTATTTGCTAATTAATTGTTCAAATAGAGTTAAAAATCGTCGTTTGTTACACATTTTGTAACATTTTGAATTTCTAATTGATAATTTTGTCGCGTACCCTTCGCTGGCAATTTGAACATTTTTGTCACAATTGCATAGGAATCACTACAAGGAGGGAACTGATGAGTTCATCAGCTTCAATAAAAAACAACTCGCCAAAGAAACCTATTTTTACCCGTTTTCTCGATGGTGTTGAATATTTGGGGAACCTATTACCCCACCCGATCACTCTTTTCGCAATCTTCTGTGTCGCTATTCTAGTTACTTCAGGTATCGCTGGATATTTTGAAGTCTCTGTTATGGACCCTCGTCCAGAAGGTGCTCCAGGTCGTGCTGCTGACGGCATGATCTACGTTGTAAGCTTACTTAATGCTGAAGGCTTACAGCTCATTGTTACTAATCTAGTGACAAACTTTGTTGGCTTTGCGCCATTAGGTACCGTGCTTGTTGCAATGCTAGGTGTAGCGATTGCTGAGCACTCAGGTCTATTATCTGCGGCGATGCGTGGCATGGTAATGGGCGCATCTAAGCGCATGGTTACGGTAACCGTAGTTTTCGCAGGTATTATCTCTAACACGGCTTCAGAGCTTGGCTATGTAGTACTTATCCCGCTTGCAGCAATGCTTTTCCACTCTTTGGGTCGTCACCCATTAGCAGGTCTAGCGGCAGCATTTGCTGGTGTATCTGGTGGTTACTCTGCAAACCTTCTAATCGGTACGGTTGACCCGCTGCTTTCTGGTATTACTACAACAGCAGCACAAATGATTGATCCGACTTACAACGTTGGTCCTGAATCAAACTGGTACTTCATGTTTGTTTCTACTTTCTTCATCGCGATTACAGGTGCATTGGTAACTGAGAAGATTGTTGAACCAAAACTGGGTAAATACAACGACGAAGAAGCGTCTGAAGATTTATCAAATGATTCAATGGGCAAGCTAACAGACGTTGAGAAGAAAGGCCTTAAGTTTGCGGGTATCGCAGTGCTAGCGGTTTCAGCGCTTCTTGCTTGGACGATTGTTCCAGCTGATGGTGTTCTACGTTCAGCAGCAGGTACGGTTTCAGGTTCTCCATTCCTGAAAAGTATCGTAGCGTTCATCTTCGTATTCTTCGCAGTTCCTGGTTTTGTTTACGGTAAAGTTACCGGCACAATGAAAACAGACCGTGATGTAATCAATGCAATGTCTAAGTCTATGTCTTCAATGGGCATGTACATCGTACTTGTGTTCTTCGCTGCTCAGTTTGTTGCTTTCTTCAAGTGGACTAACTTCGGTCAAGTATTCGCAGTTGCAGGTGCTACTTTCCTACAGGATATCGGCCTAACGGGTCCAATGTTGTTCTTCGCATTCATCCTAATGTGTGGCTTCATTAACCTGATGATCGGTTCGGCTTCTGCTCAGTGGGCAGTAACAGCGCCAATCTTCGTTCCAATGCTAATGTTAGTAGGTTACGCACCTGAAACGATTCAAGCGGCTTACCGTATCGGTGATTCAACAACCAACATCATTACGCCAATGATGAGCTACTTTGGTCTTATCCTAGCTGTAGCGACGCGTTACATGAAGAACCTAGGTATCGGTACTCTGATTGCAACTATGCTTCCATACTCAATCGTATTCTTGGTTGGTTGGAGCTTAATGTTCTACGTTTGGGTATTCGTATTTGGCCTACCAGTAGGTCCAGGTGCTGCAACGTACTACACGCCTTAGTTGTAGAGTAGGGGAAACCTTCTTCTAATTGATATTAAAAAAACCTGCATTGTTTGCAGGTTTTTTGATTTTTTATGGAGAGATAGAACTAGGTTAAGCTCGGATGAGCCAGCTAGCGTTTGGCTAGAATTCTATCTAAGTGGTTGGCAAACTCACGACGGTCGGTTTGAGAAAGGGCACTTGGTCCACCCGTTTGGATGCCACTTGAGCGCATGGTATCCATAAAGTCACGAATGTTCAGACGCGCTTTAATGGTCTCTTTGGTGTAAAGCTCACCACGAGAGCTGAGTGCTTGCCCACCTTTAGTGATCACTTCGTCAGCCAGAGGGATATCGGATGTAATCACAAGATCGCCGGGTTCAGTGCGCTTTACGATTTCATCATCAGCAATATCAAACCCGCTTGGCACTTGAATTGAGTGAATGTTATTGCGTTTAGGAACGGGAACCAGATGGTTTGCCACAAAGGTACATTCAACCCCTGTGCGCTCAGCTGCGCGTACGATTGTTTCTCGGATAACCTTTGGACAAGCGTCCGCATCAACCCATATCTTCATAGTGTTCTATTTCTCTGTTAGCTTATTTATCGGTCAACTTATTGCTCAGTTGCCTTATTGATCAGTTAGTTTAGCTTCAAGCATGGCAACGCGAGCAGTGAGTTCAAGGATTTGCTTTTCCAGTTGGCTAACACGATCAAGTGCTGGCTCTTCTTGTGTCGCGACTTCAACTTTAGGAACACGATTTGCGCTTTTCCAGCTCTTGATGGTCGTGATTAAAGCGGGCATCGGAACGGATGTGCTCATACGAGCCTTAACTAAAGCAACTGTCGGCTCTTTCCCTTGCGCTTGCAGTCCTTCAAGCACTGATTTCAACTCTTCAGAAACATCTTTTGTCAGCATGTTGATCTCCATTTTTAGTCTTTAGTCATTTTACTCGCTCTGGTGAATGATAGCGAATCATAAAACCGCCCATGGCTTGTGAGAGATCTCTTACAAAGGTTGTGAGATAACACGAATACATCGCTAGAGAGATTGATGTGCACATGGTTAAGGTGTTGAATTTTAATTGTTTTATATAATTAACAACTTTCTTGAATTCAAAATGTGATGCAAATCTATTGTCCGAAATCCTAAATCGCGTAAATTAAACCTTGTCGGAAGGATTCTGACACGGAACAGGAAAGCACCAAGGATTTGGTTATCTTCAGGATGAAGATTTGGTTACTTAGGATTGAGTGATCAAGCATGGAGCGTAAGGACATTGTAGGGATACAGTCAGTTAACAGGAAGTTAGCTGCAACGGAATGACAATGGACACCTTTAGGATTAAAGGGTTGGATTAGCATCAGGACGATGTAAAGGACACCGCTCACGGAACAAGTGATGTGCGCTAACTAGGATTGTTAGCTTTCAGGATGATTGGACACCGCTAGGACGGCGAAGTAAAGGGAAGAGCTGAAGGATTACAGCCACTATTATGGATGATGCATGGAGCATTAATTAGTAGCCGGACTGCTGCGAGTAAGACCCTAGCCCTGACACTTCGGTGTCGGGGCTTTTCTTTTCCTAAGGCTTTTTCTCTATCTAGGGGCTCTCTTTAATTCAGGAGCTTTTATCTAAGCACGCGACATCTGCTTTTCTGCTAATGGTCAACACAAGGAGTGTTTTATGACGATAGCAACCTCAAGAACGCTGTTGGTACCTTATACCGAGCAGTTAGAACATGACTTTATCAAGTTGAATTGCTGCCCCATCAATCGTGCTGAAATGAACGGGCCGCATTCTATTGCCTCTGCAAAACACCTATTTCAAGAAATACTGAACGACAACGTTGGTTTTTGCCGAGCCATTATCCACAACCAAACCCGCGAATACCTCGGGCATTTGTTTGTTTCGTCTGAAGAAGGGAAGCATGAACTGGGATTTATTCTGGACAAGGAGTTTTGGAATCAAGGCCTTGCTAGTGAAGTGCTAAAACCTTTCTTTAGTTTGGTTTGTTTTGAAGAACACCTAACGAATGTTGTCGCGACCGTTAATGTTGGTCATAACCCATCAATTAAGTTACTTGAAAAGTTAGGCTTTGCATTTAAAGAGACCAAACAAGATCAGTTTGGCCCTTATCATGAATATAGTTATACCGCGTATTGCGACGTTACATTCTATGAGGCTGTAGCTCAAACCGCATAGAACGGAAGCCCACCATGGTCAGTTTCCCTTGGTACAGGTCATCACCTAACGCTGAAAACTCAAATTGATACACGGTGTGCCAGCGCCAAATGGTGGTGAGCTCATGGCGCATCTTAAGTTTATGACCACTAAAGGCAACACTTAATAGCTGTAAGTCGAGCTCTTTACATTTTCTCGCAATGGCAGCTTTCGCAAGCTCGGATTGCCTGCGCTGTTGCCAAAACAGAAAGCAAAAGAAGCACAGCATCAAAATAGCCAATAAGTTATCTATCATTTAATCCATACTTCCTTTTATCTCTCTATTCCGTTCGTGATTTGAGCTTTTTGTTATGAGCTACTGAGCTGTTCTGTCTGGTATCTATTGCGACTTAGCCGCTTGTTGTAATTCTACAAGTGCATTGGCGAGTTCTGGTGATGGGTTCGAGTTCAATAATGGTAAAAATACCATTCTCAGTGTCGGAATCATCACTAAATCTGCAAATAACTGATTGAACAAGTTTTGGTTGCCCGTTTGTGCGAGACGCAGCAAGAACTGCTCAGCAATCGCAGGATCTTGCAGTGCGTGCCAGCTGCGACCAGCCAAACCAATCAATACTTCTTGGTGGCTTAAGCGCGGGCTAGCCAGAACTTGGTTAATTACGGCGTTGGTTGTGCTTTGCTCTGCGCCAGAAAGGGCACGTACCAGCGCTGACAGTAAGAACAGATCTGGCTCTTGACTGTTAATCTCATTCTCTGCCATTTCTTGTAAGCGTTGAGCGAGCTTGTCATTGATTTGCGTATGCTCAAGCGCCCCGAGAGTCGCGTATAGAGGTTCTGAAGGCAGCTTATTCAATGCTTTGCGAATCGCGACACCATTTTGTTGGCTGCCTAAACGAGCACACATATCAGTGATGCCTTGTAGGCCAACGGTTTTCCAGTTGTCCCAGCCTAGATCGCCTGTGAAGTAGTGTTGAGCGTGTTCGTAGTATTGGCTCGTTGCAAGGTCTAAACCTGCTCTTACTTGGCTATGGAACACGGCCATTTTGTCTTCTGAAGGCTTGAAGGTATATGGGTTGTTTGACAGCTTTTGTTGTTGCTCTTCGCTGATCTCACCGTTCAAACGTGTGCCCATCGCTTCGATAACAAACTTAAGGAAATTGCCGACATCACCTTGATGTAATAGGCCTCTTTCGTCCAGTTTGAATTTTAGGAACCAGATCCAAGGTTGCTTGTGTTCGTTCCAGTAACTAATCGCTAAGTGAGCTTGTTTCTGAAGTGGAAATGGGTACGGCTGTTTCCCTTGCTCAACATCAGAGAATAAGGTGTTGTCGATCTTCTGAATACGGCGACCTAGGTCGTAGATATCGTACTGGCAACCGCTATTCTTTAGTAACTGAGTGAGCGTGTGAATCGTTTCCATAGTAATAAAGCTCCTAACTTTCTTTCCTAAATAGATGGTACTCTATGCCCCAATTTCAAGGTCACTAGATAAATAACTTGGTGAAAAATGACAGCAGCCACAAAGTTACCTCTTTTACTTCAACAATTAGAAGAACAAATGCGCCAATGTTCGCTATGGAGCACGCTTCCGCCTTCGGATGAAGCTCTGGCGAGCGTTGAACCTTTCGGGATTGATTCGTTACAACCGGAAGAGTGGTTGCAGTGGATCTTTATCGTTAAGATCAACGCAATGATGGATGCCCAAATGAGCCTACCGAAAGGCTTTGCTATCCATCCTTATTTTGGTGAAGTGTGGAAAAATGAGGCAGACAAAGTCGAACTGCTAGTGACAATTCAGAGCATTGATGAGGTATGTGCGTAATGTTAGAGATCATTTATCAAGATGAGTACTTTGTCGCGGTGAATAAGCCCGCTGGCATGCTAGTGCATCGTTCATGGTTGGATAAACACGAAACGCAATTTGTTATGCAGACATTGCGCGATCAAATTGGTCAGCATGTATTTCCATTACACCGCTTAGACAGACCGACATCGGGTGTGTTGGTGTTTGCGTTGTCGAGTGAGGTTGCTTCACAGGTGATGCCAATGTTCGCTAATCATGAGATGCAAAAAACCTATCATGCGATTGTCCGTGGTTGGATAGAAGAGGGCGATACGCTCGATTATGCACTTAAGGTTGAGCTGGATAAGATCGCAGATAAGTTCGCGAAAGAAGACAAAGAAGCGCAAGAGGCAGTGACAGTCTATGAACCGCTAGCAAAAGTAGAAGTGCCATATTCAACAGGACGCTTTCCTACGAGCCGCTACTGCTTGGTTGAGATGATGCCAAAGACAGGTCGCAAACATCAGCTGCGTCGTCACATGGCTCATCTAAGACATCCGATTGTCGGTGATACTTCACATGGTGATGGTAAGCACAATCGACTGTTCCGTGATGATTTAGATTCGCATCGTTTGTTGTTGCACGCTTCTGAGCTTCGCTTTATCCATCCTTTCACAAAAGAAGAGTTGGTGATGAAGGCCAACCTTGATGAAACTTGGCTAAGGTTGTTTGAAACCTTTGAGTGGGATACTAACTTAATCGATGCTCAAACTTGCTTGTCTAAGTAAGTCTCGCGTGTTTAGGCAATCTCCA
Organism: Vibrio sp. 10N.247.311.49; assembly: GCF_041467655.1. Taxonomy (NCBI): domain Bacteria; kingdom Pseudomonadati; phylum Pseudomonadota; class Gammaproteobacteria; order Vibrionales; family Vibrionaceae; genus Vibrio; species Vibrio sp. 10N.247.311.49. Next base: position 59,453 of record NZ_JBFSVA010000009.1, on the reverse strand, counting down.
GTCTAAGTGAATAGAGAAAATAGAATAAAAAACAAAGGGCTGATAGTGATATCAGCCCTTTTTGTATCTGTATAACCTTAACGGCATAACTAATGTTGGTTAGTTAACAGTAATAGTTAGTCGCGGGATCATTTTAGCTTTTCTAGATCAGCTTCGATCTCAGCGATCTTGCTTGATACCACTTTCTCTAGATGGCGTAAGTCGGTAAGGATCTTCTGCTTCACATCCACCTCAGCCGTTGGCGTCGGTTTGGTGATTTTGTTGAGTTCATCAATCACAAGAGTGAGGTTGCGGTTAATCTCTGTCACTTCTTTGTATTGATTATTGCCACCGCTAACAAGCACACTTTTTACTTGTCGTGGGTACTTAAATTTAACGCTTTTCGCGAACAGTTCCCCTTTCTGCTTACGAAAGTAAATCTTCAGGATATCTTTGTGCGCTTCTTGGCGAAGGGAGTAACGTTCAATCTGTTTAGGTTCGTGGATACCTAAGCCAGTGAGGTTTGGATACATAAGCGACCTCTAGGTTATGAATGTAATACTTTTATGTAATTGACTTGATCAATGTAGCAGCCTAACGACGAGCTAGATAGTTGATATCTGTGAATTGATTGTAAGTTGTGGGCAAGATCGCTCTCTATCTTTGCCCACACTTATTTGGCTATTAAAGCTATTCCTAGAGCTAAACTTGTTTCCTAGTAATAACTTACTTCTAGCACTAAATTAGCTTTCTAAGGTGCGAGTTCTGAAACATGCTCAGTTAACCTTTCTCTTAGTGCCTGTTCTTGTTCTTCAGACAGCCTTCCTCCCGCTTCACTGGTCAGAATAAACAGATCCTCTGCTCGCTCACCTATGGTGGTGATTTTGGCACCGTGCAAGTTGATGTCTAGCTCCGCAAAGGTTGCACCGACTTGAGCCAATAACCCCGGCGTATCAAGAGCTCTTAACTCCATCAAGGTACGTTTCTTGCTCTTGGTTGGTAGGAACTCAACTAAGGTTTTGACCTTAAAGTGTTGCAAGTTACGTGGCGTGCGACGCGTCTTAATCTTAGTCGGGCGGCCATCAGTCAATACATGAGTCAGATGTTTAGCAACGGCTTTGTGTCTTGCTTCATCAATCGCTTCGCCGTGCTGGTCTAGTACGATAAAGGTATCCAAAACATGACCATCTTTGCTAACCATGACCTGCGCGTCATGAACGTTAAAGTTACGTCTGTCGAGTTCGGCAACCACGGTCGCAAACAGTGCTGCTTGGTCTTTACAATAAACGAACACTTCTGTGCCACCGCGCGTCGCTTTCTTACTGATCAGCACTAACGGTTGGCTTGGGTCTTCTAGGCGAAGTAAGTGCTCACAGTGCCAAGCGATTTGTTTATGTGTGTGACGCAAGAAATAATCGGCCTTAAAGCGTTGCCACAACACTTCAATCTCACGAGCGGTGAAGCCTTCTTTACGCAGCAGTGCTGATGCCATTTGTTGGTTGTGACGAATACGGTCTCTGACATCGACAGGGTTTTCCAAGCCGCGGCGCAGTGCTCGCTGCGTTGAGTGGAACAGCTCAGCTAACAGGGTTCGTTTCCAACTGTTCCATAGCTCAGGGTTAGTCGCACAGATATCGGCAACGGTTAAACAAACCAGTAGCTCGAGTGATTCTTCATCACGCACTTTTTTGGCGAATTCGGTGATCACATCTGGGTCGTAGATATCACGACGTTGAGCCGTTACTGACATCAATAGGTGATTTTGTACCAACCACGCGACTTGTTTGGCTTCAGGCTTCGATAGCCCGTGTTCAATACAGAAAGAGTAAGCCTCAACCGCACCTATCTCAGAGTGGTCTCCGCCGCGGCCTTTGCCGATGTCATGGAAGATAGCGGCAAGGATCAGCAACTCTTTCTTCTGTACTCGAGGATAGACTTCACAGCAGATAGGGTGCTTATCGTGGTTTTCGATTTGACCAAAGCGGTTGATGTGCTTGAGCAGGCGGATACTGTGCTCATCCACGGTGTAAACATGGAATAGGTCAAACTGCATCTGACCAACGATCTGGCTCCACTGCGGTAAGTACGCAGAGAGCACGCCCAATTTGTGCATTAAGCTAAAGGCTTTGTGCAGGGCATTAGGGTGGCGAACTAGATCCATGAACTTGTCACGAGCTTCAGGAATGGTATGCAGGAATCGGTTCAATCGACGGCGTGCCGTACGCAGTTGTCGCAATGTTGGTGGACTTACCCCTTCGATAGTCGAGTCATTGGCGATATGGATGAACATATCGAGAATGGTTTCTGGTCTTGCTTGGAATAGGGCAGGCTTGCGCGCTTCGATCAACGAACCTCGACGTTGGAAATCACTATCGAGAATTTCAGCGTCTTGGGTTTGACCGCCATTGATGATCGCTTGATCGAACAGCTTAAGCAGCATCTTATTCAGTTCAGCAACACGACGAAGGGTTCGGTAGAACTCTTTCATCATCATCTCAACACCACGGTTTCCTTCACCCGTATAACCCAGATGTTCAGCGACTTGAGCTTGATGCGCGAACGTTAAACGGTTGTCGTAACGGCGCAGTTCAATATGCAATGCAAAGCGAACACGCCATAAAAAATCTTGGCACTCAACGAGCTCACGATATTCAGCATCGGTCAGAAAACCGTATTTGCTCATCTCTAACAAAGAGGTCGCGCCGAAGTGGCGACGCGCAACCCAGCTCAGGGTATGGATGTCTCTGAGCCCTCCCGGAGTCGATTTGATGTCCGGTTCTAAATTATAGGTGGTGTCGTGGTAGCGAGCATGACGCTCTCTCTGTTCTTGAATCTTGGCTTTGTAAAACGTCTCACTTGGCCAAAATGAATCGGAATGAATCTTCAGTTTTAGTTCTTGGAAAGTGTCTTCACTACCACATAACAATCGCGACTCTTGTAGGTTGGTCGCGACGGTTAAATCATCGGTGCCGATATCGAGACACTCAGTAATAGTTCGCACAGCATGGCCAACTTCGAGCTTTAAATCCCAAAGTAGAGTAATGAATTGACTGACCTTTTCACCAAGAGCTGGTGGTAGTGTTTTTTGCGAGACAATGAGAATATCAATGTCAGACAAAGGATGCAGTTCGCCACGACCATAACCACCCACTGCGACAAGTGAAATATGAGGCAGTTTGTTGAATCCGAAATTTTCCCACAAACGATTGAGAAGTAAATCCATGTATTCGGAGCGCAGTAGAACCAAATCGGTGACGGGATGGTGGTTCAGAAATTCATTTTTTTGATACTGCGTGAAGATCTCGAGCTGATTTTTTAATTCGCAGATTTCAATTTGTTCGTCATTGAACGTAAGAGGGCATTGATAAGGCATAGTCTGCTATCCGTGCAAGCAAATGAGAATAGTAAACAATTTAACAGAAGCTGATGGAAAATCGAAATTGAGTGGATAAAAAATATCCTCGACAATGCGAGGATATTTTTAAAAGGCTGATGCGCTCAGTTCGGTGAACTAAGCGTTCTTCATGATACGTGGGATTGTATCATCGCTGCGCAGTGTTAGTACTTCACAACCAGTATCAGTTACAACCAGAGTGTGCTCCCATTGAGCCGAGTTCTTGCTGTCTGCTGTGTATACTGTCCAGCTATCTTCGTCATCAAGACGACAGCCAAACTTACCCGCGTTGATCATTGGCTCGATAGTGAAGCACATGCCTGCTTTTAGCACGGTGCGATCGCTGTTCTTGTAGTGAACTACTTGTGGATCTTCGTGGAATTCAGAACCAATGCCGTGACCACAGTAATCTTTAACAATAGAGAACTTAGCGCGTGGGTTGTTCTTGTTGTTTGTTTTGATGTACTTCTCGATAGCAGTACCGATTTGACCAAGTTGAACACCTGGCTTAACTTGGCGCATGCCTTCGTAAAGTGCTTCTTGAGCAACCATGCACAGACGCTTGTTTGCAGGTGAAACCTCACCAACAAGGAACATCTTAGATGTGTCACCGTGGTAACCTTGTGGACGAACGCTTAGGTCTGCATTTTCATCATTAGGAACAATCACAGTTATATCAACGTTTAGAATATCGCCATCTTTCAATACTGCAGGTTTGAATTGACCTGTGCTACCTGTCTCATCTTGTGATGCTGGAATGCCGTGACACACGATGTGGTTGATAGACGTACAGATTGACTTAGGGAAACCGTGGTAATCAAGTGGTGCTGAGTATGCGCCTCTTTCTAGAGCGTACTCGTGACAGATTTTGTTCAGTTCTTCTGTCGTTGTACCTACTTGGATGTGAGGTTCTATCATCTCTAGAATTTCAGCGGCCAGTTTGCCGGCAACGCGCATTTTTTCGATTTCTTCAGCAGTTTTAATTTTTACAGCCATTGCATATCTCTTAATTTGGTAGCACCTAAGTGTGCATATTGGGGCTATTCTATCAGTGCAGCATTTTAGCGCAACATTACCATGTCCGTACAATATTGGTGGATACTGCTCAATCTGAGTGGATAATGTTCGGTTTAATGGTGCAGCGTGATTTGAATAGGACACTATTTTACAGAGGAAATTCGCCGCCACGGTTCAGTATAGCAGTCGCCATTTTTAGAATTTTTTCTAGCCATAGATAGACAAAATATGGTATAAAGCGCGCCGGACATCAGGACTGTTTTCTCCACTTGGCGAAACAAGCTTTGTGTCCACTAACTTATTTCTTTAAATCACACACATTCCGACACATGTTCCGGGGTGCCTCAACAACACAGATAACGGCTGAAAAGTGGTTAGTTGTTAGGGGTCGGATTCATGGGGGATGTGGAGGCCTAACCCCATAGAGGATTTTAAAATGGCAACTGTATCAATGCGCGATATGCTTAAAGCTGGTGTTCACTTCGGTCACCAAACTCGTTACTGGAACCCAAAAATGAAGCCATTCATCTTTGGTGCTCGTAACAAAGTACATATCATCAACCTAGAAAAAACTGTACCAATGTTCAACGACGCTCTAGCTGAAATTGCTAAAGTTGGCGAGAAGAAAGGTAAAGTTCTTTTTGTTGGTACTAAGCGCGCTGCATCTGAAGCTGTTAAAGAAGCTGCTATCAACAGCAACCAGTTCTACGTTAACAACCGCTGGTTAGGCGGTATGCTAACGAACTACAAAACTGTTCGTCAGTCTATCAAGCGTCTGAAAGAACTTGAAGCGCAAGCTCAAGACGGTACTTTCGACAAGCTTACTAAGAAAGAAGCTCTAATGCGTACTCGTGAAATGGAGAAGCTAGAGAAATCTCTTGGTGGTATTAAGAACATGGGCGGCCTTCCAGACGCTCTATTCGTAATCGATGCTGATCACGAACACATCGCAGTTAAAGAAGCAAACAACCTAGGTATCCCAGTTTACGCTGTAGTTGATACTAACTCTAACCCAGACGGCGTTGACTTCGTTATCCCAGGTAACGATGATGCAATCCGTGCAGTACAGCTTTACCTAAACGCTGCTGCAGACGCGGTTAAAGAAGGTCGTAACAAAGATGTTGCTGCTGTAGCTGCTGAAAAAGACGGTTTTGTAGAAGCTGAATAATAGCGGCTCTGAGCCATATTTAGTTCATATTAAGCGGTCATAATCGGTGGCTTAACGGACTGAATACAGTCAATATCAGGGGCCAATTAATTAGGCCCCTGTTTTTTATCTTTTTTAGAATTTACTGAGGAATAGAGAATGGCAACTGTAACTGCAGCTCTAGTTAAAGAACTTCGTGAACGCACAGCTGCGGGCATGATGGAATGTAAAAAAGCACTTGTTGCTGCTGAAGGCGACATCGAGCTAGCAATTGAAAACATGCGTAAATCTGGCGCAGCGAAAGCAGCTAAAAAAGCTGGTAACGTTGCTGCTGAAGGCGCAATCATCATCAAAGAAGCAAACGGCGCAGCTGCTCTTCTTGAAGTTAACTGCCAAACTGATTTCGTAGCTAAAGATGCAGGTTTCCTTGCATTCGCTAACGAAGTTGCTGAAGTTGCTCTAGCAGAACGTCTAGAAATCGCTGCTCTTCAAGCTAAATTTGAAGAAGCGCGTATTGCACTAGTAACTAAGATCGGTGAAAACATCAACATCCGTCGCGTACAATTCGTTGAAGGTGTTGCACTAGCTTCTTACCGTCACGGCGAGAAAATCGGTGTTGTTGTTGCTGGTGAAGGCGAAGCTGAAACGCTTAAGCACGTTGCAATGCACGTTGCTGCATCACGTCCTGAGTTCCTAAACCCAGAAGACGTACCTGCAGACGTAGTTGAGAAAGAAAAAGCAGTTCAAGTTGAAATCGCTATGAACGAAGGCAAACCAGCTGAAATCGCAGAGAAAATGGTTGTTGGCCGTATGAAGAAATTCACGGGCGAAATCTCTCTAACTGGTCAAGCTTTCATCATGGAGCCTAAGCAAACTGTTGGCGCTATCCTGAAAGAGAAAGGCGCTTCAGTATCTGACTTCGTACGTCTAGAAGTTGGTGAAGGCATCGAGAAAGCGGCTGAAATGAGCTTCGCTGACGAAGTTGCTGCGGTACAAAAAGGTTAATCCTTAGCGTATTGTTTGAAAAAGACCGTGGCAAATGCTGCGGTCTTTTTATGAATAATGAATTATTTCCGACTTTTAGCTGTTATGAATGCAAACTGAGCTCTTCAGTTTTTATCCATGACTGTTAATCATCAACTCTTTGGAAGGTAAACTCCATGACTACGAACCCTAAACCAGTGTATCAACGTATTCTGTTAAAACTTAGCGGTGAAGCGCTACAAGGCGAAGAAGGTTTTGGTATTGACCCAACGATCCTTGATCGTATGGCTCAAGAAGTAAAAGAATTGGTTGAACTAGGCGTTCAAGTTGGTGTTGTTATCGGTGGCGGTAACTTGTTCCGTGGTGCTGGTCTTGCTGAAGCTGGCATGAACCGCGTTGTTGGTGACCACATGGGTATGCTTGCAACGGTAATGAACGGCCTTGCAATGCGTGACGCTCTTCACCGTGCTTACGTAAACGCACGTGTAATGTCTGCAATCCCTCTTAAAGGTGTGTGTGACGACTACAACTGGGCAGATGCAATCAGCCAACTACGTCAAGGTCGCGTTGTGATCTTCTCTGCTGGTACGGGTAACCCATTCTTCACTACGGATTCTGCTGCATGTCTACGTGGTATCGAAATCGAAGCTGACGTAGTTCTAAAAGCGACAAAAGTAGATGGTGTATTTACTTCTGACCCTGTAGCAAACCCAGACGCAGAGTTGTATGATACGTTGTCTTACAACACGGTTCTTGATAAAGAACTTAAAGTAATGGACTTGGCTGCATTTACGCTAGCACGTGATCACAAAATGCCAATCCGTGTATTTAACATGAATAAACCAGGCGCACTACGTCGCGTGGTTATGGGTGAAACTGAAGGTACATTAATCAGCGACGCTGACTAATTTTTCGGGCTTACTGAGGTGTTGTACCTTGGTAAGCTTATCCTTATCACTCCAAATAAAAAGCTTTCTTGAAGAAAGAACATAATCAAGGTGAAATTGTGATTAACGAAATCAAAAAAGACGCTCAAGAGCGCATGGTAAAAAGTGTTGATGCACTAAAAAACAGCCTGCAAAAGATTCGTACAGGCCGTGCGCACCCGAGCCTACTTTCTGGTCTTACTGTTGAGTACTACGGTGCTCCAACGCCTTTGACTCAAGTAGCTAACGTTATCGCTGAAGATGCACGTACACTAGCTATTACAGTGTTTGATAAAACACTGACTCCTCTAGTTGAAAAAGCAATCCTGACATCTGACCTAGGCCTAAACCCTATGTCTGCGGGTACAGTTATCCGTGTTCCACTTCCACCGCTAACGGAAGAGCGTCGTAAAGACCTAGTTAAAATCGTTCGTGGCGAAGCTGAAGGTGGCCGTGTTGCTATCCGTAACATCCGTCGTGACGCGAATGGCGATCTAAAAGCACTTCTTAAAGATAAAGAAATCTCTGAAGATGAAGATCGTAAAGCACAAGACGAAATTCAAAAGCTAACTGACGCTGCGGTTAAGAACGTAGACGAAGTTCTAGCTGTTAAAGAAAAAGAGTTGATGGAAGTTTAATTTTCCATATTCTTTTCTTTCCGGAAAAACGCTGTACTCACGGTGCAGCGTTTTTTTATGCTACTCTGTTCGACTATTAGAATTTGATTCACTCTTTTATGCATAATTCTCAAGCGTTCACAGACTCTCTTCCTAAACACATTGCTATCATTATGGATGGTAATGGTCGCTGGGCAAAAGCTCAGGGCAAGCCTCGCGTCTTTGGCCATAAAAACGGTGTTCAAGCCGTTCGTAAAACTATCTCTTCTGCAGCCAGACTTGGCATTAAAGCCGTTACTCTTTTTGCATTTAGTAGCGAAAACTGGCGTCGTCCTGAAGAAGAAGTCGGTATCTTGATGGAACTGTTTATTTCAGTGCTGTCGAGTGAAGTTAAAAAGCTTCATAAAAATAATCTACAACTTCGTGTTATTGGTGATAAAAGTCGTTTCAATGATCGACTACAAAAGAAGATAGAAGAAGCGGAAGCTTTGACTAGCACCAATACGGGTATGGTTATTAATATTGCAGCTAACTACGGCGGTAAGTGGGATATTCAGCAAGCAATGACCTCTATTGCTCAACAGGTAAAGTCTGGTGATATTAATGTAGATGACATTGATGAAGCTATGATTACACAGCACCTGACAATGGCAGATATTCCTGAAGTCGATCTACTTATCCGTACCAGTGGCGAATGCCGCATTAGTAATTTTATGCTTTGGCAGTTGGCTTACGCCGAAATGTATTTCACTGAACAATTCTGGCCAGACTTTAATGAAGACAGCTTAGTAGAAGCTGTGACTTGGTTTGTTAACCGTGAGCGTCGTTTTGGATGCACCGGTGAGCAAATTAAAGCTCTGATGGACAGTTAATAAGGATTTTTTGGTTTGAAACAACGAATTATTACGGCGTTGATTTTAGCTCCCCTAGTTATTCTAGGTATTTTCGAGTTATCACTTCCTACATTTATTCTTTCACTAGCGGTAATCTCGCTATTGGGTTTTTGGGAGTGGACTCAGTTTGTTGAAAGCAAATCACGTTATGTAGCGTTGATTCCAACGGTTGTGGTAAGTGCTGCAAGTTTTGCTTTTATCCCTTTTGATGCATTTAGCCTTAATAACTTGTCTACTGCTCACTACGCCATTCTAACGATTGGCTCGATTTGGTGGGTAATCGCGAGTGGCATGGCGGTGACTTATCCTAAGTCTATGCCTGCATGGAAAGACTCTTCTCTTCTTCGTCACGCCTTTGGTGTGCTGACTCTGCTGCCATTCTTCTGGAGTGTGGTTATCCTGCGTGCTAACGGTATCGATGCTGATCCTTACCACGGTGCTAAACTGGTGATGTTTGTTTGCTTGCTTGTTTGGGCTGCAGATAGCGGCGCATACTTTTCAGGAAAGAGTTTTGGTAAGCGTAAAATGGCACCAGCGGTAAGCCCTAATAAGACGATTGAAGGTCTTATCGGTGGCATTATTACTGCGGTGATCGTGGCTTGGATCTTTGCTGACTTGTTTGACATCCAATTCACAAGCCCACTTCACATGATTGTTATTACCCTTGTGACCGTTGTTATTTCTGTTCTAGGTGACCTTGTTGAAAGCATGTTTAAGCGTGTTTCTGGGGTGAAAGACAGCAGTAATCTGATTCCTGGTCATGGTGGTATACTAGATAGAATAGATAGCTTAACGGCTGCATTCCCTGTCTTTGCTCTGCTTTATTTAGCATTCTAATAAAAAAGGGCAGTGATTCTGCCCTTTATTACATTTCTACGGTCATATGTGATGCGAAATCTAACTATCCTTGGCGCTACCGGCTCAATTGGTGCAAGTACACTAAAAGTCGTTGAGCAAAACCCAGATCTCTATTCAGTGGTTGCACTGGCTGCAGGCTCGAATGTTGAAAAGATGCTGGCGTTAGTTGAAAAGTGGCAACCAAGCTATGTTGCTATGGCTTGCTCTGATGCAGCGTCTCAACTGACTGAAGTGTTGTCCGTGAGTTACCCTAACGTAAAAGTACTTTCAGGCACTGAAGGCATGTGTCAGGTTGCTTCTCTAGAGGAAGTGGACACGGTAATGGCCGCGATTGTTGGTGCCGCTGGTTTACTTCCTACTATGTCTGCGGTTAAAGCGGGCAAGCGTATCTTGCTTGCAAACAAAGAAGCTTTGGTGATGTCTGGGCAGTTGTTTATCGACGCCGTGGAAAAATACGGTGCAGAGCTGCTTCCTGTCGATAGCGAGCATAATGCTATTTTCCAATGCCTTCCGCAGAACGTACAAACTAACCTAGGCCGCTGTAACCTTGAAGAAAACGGCATTAACCATATTCTTCTGACTGGTTCTGGTGGTCCTTTCCGTTATACCGATGTGGCTGAACTCGAATCAGTGACTCCTGAACGCGCAATTGCACACCCTAACTGGTCTATGGGGCCTAAGATCTCTGTCGATTCTGCGACTATGATGAATAAAGGGCTAGAGTACATTGAAGCGAAATGGCTATTTAATGCTTCTCAGGAGCAGTTAAAGGTCATCATTCACCCGCAGTCTGTGATTCACTCGATGGTTCAGTACAAGGATGGCTCTGTGCTTGCTCAAATGGGCGAACCAGATATGGCAACGCCAATCGCTTTGACGATGTCTTACCCTAATCGTACCGAGGCGGGTGTTAAGCCTTTAGACTTTACTAAAGTGGGTGAGCTTACCTTCTTAGAACCAGATTTCAGTCGTTACCCGTGTTTGAGGTTAGCGATTGAAGCGTGCTACTTAGGTCAGCATGCGACAACAGCCATTAATGCAGCAAACGAGATCGCGGTCGATGCTTTCTTGAACAATCAGGTGAAGTTTACCGATATTGCTGTCATTAACGAACACGTTATGAGCAAAGTATGTGAACAACATAACTCTGAGGGTTTAGATAGCTTGGAAAGCCTTCTCGAGCTCGATAATATGTCTCGTCAAATAGCCATTCAATTTATTAAAGAGCAGCTAGCATGAGTGGAATTCTGTGGAACTTCGCATCTTTTATCGTAGCGCTTGGCATTCTGGTTGCTGTTCATGAGTTTGGACACTTCTGGGTCGCTCGTCGTTGTGGTGTGAAAGTTGAAAAATTCTCGATTGGTTTTGGTAAATCAATCTGGAGTAAAGTGGGCCGTGATGGTACTGAATACAGCTTGTCAGTGATTCCACTGGGCGGCTACGTTAAGATGCTCGATGGTCGTGTTGACGATCTTTCTGAAGATCAACAGCAATACGCTTTCGACAAGAAGCCGCTTTGGAAACGAACGGCGATTGTGGGTGCAGGCCCTGCATTCAACTTTATCTTTGCGGTGTTCGCGTATTGGTTAGTATTTTTGATTGGCGTACCCGCGGTTAAGCCCGTGATTGGTGAAGTCACTCCACAATCTATTGCTGCACAAGCCGGAATTGAAACTGGAATGGAACTTAAATCTATTTCAGGAATCAAAACCGCAGATTGGGAATCAGTCAATATGGGGTTGATATCGCACATTGGTGATCAATCCATGACAGTGACGGTTGCTTCTCAAGACGACATCGGCTTTGAGCAACAAATGACATTGGATATTTCAGACTGGTCGTTCAACCCAGAAACTGAATCTGCAATGACAACGCTGGGCTTTAGACCGTATTCTCCAGAGATATCGACCGTACTGGCTCAAATCATTGATGATGGCGCTGCATACGATGCAGGTCTTGAAGCTGGCGATAAAATTGTTGAGATTAACGGGCAACCTATTGAACAGTGGCAGTCGGTTGTTGAGTTAATTCGTGCTAATCCAATGACATCATTGGACTTGGTCGTATTGCGAAATGGTGCCGAGCAGTCATTGGTTATGACACCAAAAAGTCGAGAGCTTTCTGATGGTTCGACAATCGGCTATGCAGGTATTGCTCCGGAAGTCGCAGAATGGCCAGAAGATTATCGCTTTGAGTTACAATTTGGTGTAATTGAGTCTGTAGGAAAAGCATTTGATAAAACAGGTCAAATCATTGGATTGACACTGACAATGCTTAAGAAGCTCATCGTTGGTGATGTTGGCTTAAACAACTTGAGTGGCCCTATTTCAATCGCTAAAGGTGCAGGTACAACCGCCGATTATGGTCTGGTTTACTTCTTGGGCTTTTTGGCTCTGATTAGTGTTAACTTAGGGATTATTAATTTGGTTCCGCTGCCTATGCTTGATGGCGGACATTTGCTGTTTTTCGCTATTGAGGCCGTTACTCGTAAACCGGTACCTGAGAAAGTTCAGGAAATGGGATACAGAGTGGGAGGGGCAATCCTCTTCTCATTGATGGCTCTGGCAATATTTAACGATTTTACTCGTCTGTGAATGGTTTCTCACAGGCATTGGTAGTAGCAAGGAATAATTAGAATAAGTATGGCGATTAAGCAAATTCTGTTCGCAAGTCTATTGGCCACTAGTGTGGCTGCGAACGGAGCACAAAACTTTGTAGTTCAAGATATCAAGATCGAAGGTTTACAGCGTGTTGCACTTGGTGCAGCTCTACTGAAAATGCCAGTACGTATTGGCGATGAAGTGGATGAAAGCGATGTGTCTGAGATCATTCGTGCATTGTATGCTTCGGGCAACTTTGAGGACGTTAAAGTACTTCGTGATGAAGGTGTATTGATTGTTCAAGTTCAAGAACGACCGACCATCGCAAGCATCTCATTCTCTGGTAATAAAGCGATTAAAGAAGAACAGCTTCAGCAGAACCTAGATGCGTCTGGTGTTCGTGAAGGTGAAGCCCTTGACCGTACTACGCTGAGTAACATTGAAAAAGGCCTTGAAGATTTTTACTACAGTGTTGGTAAGTACAACGCGACAGTAAAAGCGGTTGTGACACCTCTGCCACGTAACCGTTCTGACCTTAAGTTTGTGTTTACTGAGGGCGTATCCGCTAAGATTCAGCAAATCAACTTTATCGGTAATGAAGTCTTCTCTGACTCTGAACTGCTTAGTCGTTTCAATCTGAATGTTGATGTTGCATGGTGGAATTTCCTTGCGGATGAAAAATACCAAAAGCAAGTATTAGCCGGTGATATCGAAGCGCTGAAATCTTACTACCTTGACCGTGGTTACCTTAAGTTTAAGGTTGACTCTACGCAGGTGGCGATCTCTCCAGACAAAAAAGGTGTTTACATCACGCTTGGCCTCGATGAAGGCGAAGCCTACACCGTTAAAGATGTCTCTTTCCGTGGTGAATTAATCGGTCGTGAGGCTGACTTCGAAGCGTTAGTGCCATTCGAAGACGGCGATACGTACAACGGTTCTTCGGTAACGTCTTTGGAAGAGAACGTAAAACGAATTCTTGGTGAATCTGGCTACGCGTACCCACAAGTTCGCACGATTCCTGAATTTGACGATGAGACCAAAGAAGTGTCGTTGGTTATCAATGTAGAAGCGGGCAGCCGTATCTATGTTCGTGATATTCGATTCACGGGTAACAACTCAACGAAAGACGAAGTACTGCGTCGTGAAATGCGTCAAATGGAAGGCAGCTGGCTTAACTCTAAGTCCATTGATACCGGTAAGAGCCGTCTTAACCGTTTAGGTTTCTTTGAAACGGTTGATGTACAAACAGTGCGTGTTCCTGGCAGTGAAGACCAAGTTGATTTGGTTTACAACGTTAAGGAAGCGAACTCAGGCAGTATCAACTTTGGTGTTGGCTACGGTACTGAATCAGGTGTTAGTTTCCAAGTTGGTTTGCAACAAGATAACTTTGCAGGTTCAGGTAACCGTGTTGGCGTAAGTGCCATGATGAATGATTACCAAAAGAACGTGAGCTTAGACTACCGTGACCCATACTGGAACCTTGATGGTGTGAGCTTAGGCGGTAAGATCTTCTACAACGAATTTGAAGCCTCTGAAGCGGGCATCGTCGACTATACCAACCAAAGTTACGGTACCAGCCTAACATGGGGTTTCCCTATGGATGAGCTGAACCGTATCGAGTTTGGTGTGGGCTATACGCACAACAAGATCGGTAACGTACCGACTTATATCCAAGTTGAACAGTTCGCGAGAAGTATCGACCAATACGGTGACGAGCACATCTTAACCGATGACTTCGATATCAATATTTCATGGACGCGTAACAATTTGAACCGTGGTTTCTTCCCAACTGAGGGTAACCACCAACGTGCTTTCGCTAAAATGACGGTACCAGGCTCTGATGCTCAGTACTTCAAAATGCAGTACGATGTAAAACATTACATCCCGCTGACCAAAAAGCATGAGTTCACACTATTGATGCGCGGCCGATTAGGCTATGGTAATGGTTATGGTCAAACAGATGGTAACGATAACTTGTTCCCATTCTACGAGAACTACTACGCAGGTGGTTTTACAACCCTACGTGGTTTTGGCTCTAACTCAGCTGGCCCGAAAGCCGTTTACGGCAGCAGCACAGGTAATAACCCAACCTATGATACCGCTACTGATGATTCAGTGGGTGGTAACGCGGTTGCCTTAGCAAGCTTAGAGTTAATTGTACCAACGCCGTTTGCTTCTGATGAAGCGCGCAGCCAAATTCGTACCAGTGTCTTCTTCGATATGGCAAGTGTATGGGATACCGAGTTCGTAGACCGTGGCGCACCTAACAGTGGCGGCCAGTACTACTACGATTACTCTGATCCAACAAATTACCGTTCATCTTATGGTGCAGCCCTTCAATGGATGTCACCGATGGGCCCACTGGTTTTCTCTCTAGCGAAACCAATTAAAGTTTACGAAGGTGATGATGAGGAATTCTTCACATTCACCATTGGTAGAACTTTCTAATATTTAAAGGACAATATTTTGAAAAATATGATTAAAGCAGCAGGTTTAGGCCTTGTAGTTCTTAGCTCTTCTTTCTTTGCAACAGCTGCTGAAGCTGCGCAAAAAGTGGGTTATGTAAACACTGCACAAGTATTCCAGGCTCTACCTCAGCGTGAAGTTGTTCTTCAAAAAATGCAGGAAGAGTTCAAAGACAAAGCAGCTGAGCTACAGAGCATTCAAGCTGAAGCTAAAACGAAGATTGAAAAGCTTAAGCGTGATGGCGAGCTACTAGGTCCTGACGAAGTTGAGAAGCTACGTATCGAAGTAGGCCAACTAGACAGCAAGTACAAAATCAAAGCTCAAGCACTAGAAAAAGCAAGCCAACGTCGTGAAGCACAAGAGAAGCAGAAGCTATTCAAAGTGATTCAAGATGCTGTAACGAAAGTTGCAGAGAAAGAAGGCTACGACATGATCGTTGATATTCAAGCTCTACAATACGGTAAGCCTGAATACAACATCTCTGAGAAAGTAATTAAAGCACTGAAATAAGTTTTATGAAGAATCTGACTTTAGCCGAATTGGCAACGATTACCGGGGGAGAGCTACACGGAGATGGTACAATTACCGTTTCAGCAGTCGCTCCGATGGATAAAGCGCAAGAAGGTAACATTACGTTCCTTTCTAACGTGAAGTACAGCAAGCACCTAGGTGACTGTAAAGCGTCCGCTATTATGGTTAAAGAGAGTGAGCGTCAACTGTGCAAGACTAACGTGATTGTGGTTAATGACCCTTATGTTGCTTTTGCTAAAGTTGCTCAAGCGCTTGATACTACTCCTGCTCCCGCAGCGGCTATTGCTGATTCTGCTTCAATCTCTAGCGAAGCAACCATTGGACAAAATGTGTCTATTGGCGCGAACGCTGTGATTGAGTCTGGTGTATTACTTAGTGATGATGTGATCATCGGTGCTGGTTGCTTTATTGGTAAAAATGCAAAAATTGGCGCAGGCACTAAGCTGTGGGCTAACGTAAGTGTTTACCATGAAGTTGTGATTGGTGAAGGATGTCTGATCCAATCAAGTACTGTTATTGGCTCTGATGGCTTTGGTTATGCGAACGAGAAAGGCGAATGGGTTAAGATCCCGCAAGTCGGCTCTGTTCGCATTGGTAACCGCGTAGAAATTGGCGCGTGTACTACCATCGACCGCGGCGCATTAGATGACACAATCATCGAAGACAACGTTATCCTAGATAACCAACTCCAGATTGCTCACAATGTTCACATCGGATATGGTTCAGCTCTTGCTGGTGGTACTATCATTGCAGGCAGCACGACGATAGGTAAGTACTGTATTATTGGTGGTGGTTGTGTGATTAATGGTCACATTGAAATCGTTGACGGCGTTACAATCACCGGTATGGGGATGGTAATGCGCAGCATCACTGAGAAAGGCATGTACTCTTCGGGTATTCCTTTACAGCCAAATAAAGATTGGCGTAAAACAGCAACGCGTGTTCATCGAATTGATGAAATGAACAAGCGTTTGAAAACCGTTGAAAAACTTATCGAGAAGAGCGCGGAATCATAATTCCAGCATTTCTAATAAAAGGCTCGCGTACAGCGAGTCTTTTTCGTTTATAATCCTTCTAATTAAATAAAGAATATATATAGGAATACGACTTTGACTACTGAACAGACAACGATGAACATTACTGAAATTCAGGAACTATTACCTCATCGCTACCCATTCTTAATGGTTGATCGTGTGACTAGCTTTGAAAAAGAAAAAACACTGACTGCGATTAAGAATGTCTCTGTTAACGAACCTCAGTTCACAGGCCACTTCCCACAACTTCCTGTATTCCCAGGCGTGTTGATCTTAGAAGCAATGGCACAAGCAACAGGCCTTCTAGCATTCAAATCTTTCGGTGCGCCTTCTGGCAACGAGTTGTACTACTTTGCTAGCGTAGATAAAGCTAAATTCCGTAAGCCAGTAGTACCAGGTGACCAACTGGTTATCGAAGTTGAATTCTTAAAAGAACGTCGTGGCATCGCATCGTTTAATGGTGTTGCTAAGGTTGACGGCGTAGTTGTATGTTCAGCTGAACTTAAATGTGCTCGTAGAGAGTTTTAATATGATTCATGAAACAGCGAAAATTCACCCGGCAGCAGTAATCGAAGGTGATGTAACTATCGGTGCTAACGTGACGGTTGGGCCTTTCACTTACATTGCTGGTAATGTGACAATTGGTGACGACACTGAAGTGATGTCGCACGTTGTGATCAAAGGTCACACAACCATTGGTAAAGAAAATCGTATCTTCCCACACGCTGTTATCGGTGAAGAAAACCAAGATAAGAAATACGGCGGCGAAGACACAACAGTTGTAATCGGTGATCGCAACGTAATTCGTGAAGCGGTTCAAATCCATCGTGGTACGGTTCAAGACAAAGCAACCACAGTGATTGGTGATGACAACTTACTTTGTGTTAATGCTCACGTAGCGCACGATGTTATTGTTGGTAACCACACTCACATTGGTAACAACGCTATTCTTGGCGGTCATGTAACGGTTGGCGACTACGCTGGTGTTATGGCACTTTCTGCGATTCACCCATTCTGCTCAATTGGTGCTTACGCATACATTGGTGGTTGTTCTGCAGTTGTTCAAGATGTACTGCCGTACGTGCTTGCACAGGGTAACCACGCGGCTCCATTCGGTCTTAATCTAGTAGGTTTGAAGCGTAACGGATTTGAAAAACCTGAAATTCGTGCACTACAGAAGGCGTACAAAGAGTTATACCGTTCAGGTAAAACACTTGAAGAAGCGAAAGTGGCTTTAGTTGAAATGGCAAAAGAGTTTACTTCGGTAGCGCCTATGCTTGAAATGCTAGAGAACTCTGAGCGCGGTATTATTCGTTAATACTCGATATGGTTATGTACCAATCAATGTGAGTATGGCAATAACTACTTCATCAGAATGGTATAACAAAAAGATCGCTACTCGTTAGGCGGTCTTTTTTGTTTTAGGCAACAAGGGAATTGAAAAACTATGGCACAGCAAGAAGCAGCAACCAATAGCTCGGACTTCGTTTCGAATGAACCATTGCGCGTAGGCATTGTTGTCGGCGAACTGTCTGGCGATACGCTTGGTGAAGGCTTTATCAAAGCGATCAAATCACAATACCCGAATGCAGAGTTCGTTGGCATTGGCGGGCCGAAAATGAAAGCCCTAGGTTGTGAGTCTCTTTTCGAGATGGAAGAGCTGGCCGTTATGGGCTTAGTTGAAGTGCTTGGCCGTTTACCTCGCTTGTTAAAAGTAAAAGCAGAGCTGGTTAAGTATTTCACTCAAAATCCACCCGATGTCTTTGTCGGTATCGACGCGCCCGATTTCAACCTAAGGCTTGAGTTAGACCTTAAGAACGCTGGTATCAAAACGGTGCATTACGTGAGCCCTTCAGTGTGGGCTTGGCGTCCAAAGCGTATCTTTAAAATCGACAAAGCAACCGACTTAGTCTTGGCTTTCTTGCCGTTCGAAAAAGCGTTCTACGATAAATATAACGTTGCCTGTGAGTTTGTTGGTCACACGTTGGCAGACGCGATTCCTTTAGAGCCTAGTAAACAAGATGCTCGAGAGCTGTTAGGTCTTGATCAAGACAAGCAGTGGTTAGCCGTATTACCGGGTAGTCGTGGTGGTGAGATGGGTTTGATTGCTCAGCCATTTATCGAAACTTGCCAACGTATCAAGCAGAAGTATCCGGATATCAATTTTGTTGTTGCGCTCGTTAACGAGCAGCGTAAAAAGCAGTTTACTGAAATCTGGCAATCGACCGCACCTGAGCTTGAATTCACGTTAGTCGAAGATACGGCAACCAACGTGATTACCGCCGCTGATTCTGTGCTCTTGGCTTCAGGTACCGTGGCTCTTGAATGTATGTTGCTTAAACGCCCTATGGTGGTTGGTTACAAAGTA
Source organism: Vibrio sp. 10N.247.311.49 (assembly GCF_041467655.1). NCBI lineage: Bacteria > Pseudomonadati > Pseudomonadota > Gammaproteobacteria > Vibrionales > Vibrionaceae > Vibrio > Vibrio sp. 10N.247.311.49. Next base: position 40,639 of record NZ_JBFSVA010000009.1, on the reverse strand, counting down.
AATAAGCTGACGGGTTACATTGTTAAGAAGTTGGCGATCACTGAGTTTGTGTCACTGCCGAATATTTTGGCTGGTGAAGAGATCGTGAAAGAGCATATTCTTGAAGAGTGCCACCCAGACTTTTTGTTCCCGTCTGTCGATAAAATGCTATCAGCCGATAACAGTGCCTTGATCAAACGCTTTACCGAGATGCATCACTGGATCCGCAAAGACGCAGACAAACAAGCCGCTAACGCAGTATTGAAATTGATTGACCGACCTTTTGTTGAAGCATAAAGCGCTTATTTACAGAACATTAAGAGATTAGTTATGGCAGTAAAAGAAAAAAAAGAGCTTCCTCCATTTGAATACCCGCAAGGTTACCAGCTGTTTGCTGGCGTGGATGAAGTAGGGCGTGGCCCTTTGGTTGGCGACGTGGTGACCGCTGCGGTTATCCTTGATCCAAACAACCCAATCGAAGGCTTGAACGACTCAAAGAAATTGTCTGAGAAAAAGCGTCTTGCGTTACTTCCTGAAATCAAAGAGAAAGCTTTGGCGTGGTCTGTCGGTCGTTGTTCTCCACAAGAAATTGATGAGTTGAATATTCTGCAAGCGACGATGGTTGCTATGCAGCGAGCTATCGCGGGGTTGAGCGTTCAACCTGATATGGCGTTGATAGATGGAAACCGAGTCCCAGAACTGCCGATGGATGGTCTTGCGATTGTGAAGGGGGACTTGCGAGTGGCTGAAATCAGTGCGGCGTCTATTATCGCAAAAGTCGTTCGTGACCAAGAGATGGAAGATCTTGATAAACTTCATCCAGAGTTTGGTTTTGCTAAGCATAAAGGTTACCCGACCAAAGCGCATTTCGAAGCGATTGAAAAACATGGTGTAACCGAGCATTACCGCAAGAGCTTTAAGCCAGTAAAACGTATTCTTGGTATAGATTAGAGCTTTACGTTAACTAGAGCTTAGCATCGAATAAAGTTGCTAACTTGTATTAGAAAAAAATAGAATACACACAGTTGTAATCCTAGGCTCAAACCTAGAACTCAGGAAAAATAATGTCAGATCCAAAATTTGTTCACCTACGCGTACACAGTGACTTTTCGATGGTGGATGGCCTATCCAAGGTGCCACCATTAGTTAAAAAAGTCGCTGAAATGGGTATGCCTGCTCTAGCATTGACCGACTTTACCAACCTGTGTGGTTTAGTGAAGTTTTACGGTACTGCCCATGGGTGTGGGGTTAAACCTATTATTGGTGCTGACTTCTTGATGCAGTCTCCAGAATTCGGTGACGAGTTGACCAAGCTCACCGTTATCGCAACGAACAATAAAGGTTATAACAACCTAACGTTACTCATCTCAAAAGCTTACCTTCGTGGTCATGTTCAACATCAGCCTGTTATTGATAAAGAGTGGCTAATTGAGAATGCAGAAGGCCTGATCATTCTATCGGGCGCCAAAGAAGGTGAGATTGGTAAGGCGTTGCTGAAAGGTAACCGTGACTTGGTTGCAAGCAGCGTCGAGTTTTACAAAACGTACTTCGCCGATCGTTTTTACTTGGAACTGATTCGTACCGGACGACCAGATGAAGAGTCATACTTACACTTTGCGTTAGAGCTTGCTGAACAGGAAGACCTGCCTGTTGTCGCAACCAACGAAGTGGTTTTTCTAACTGAAGACCTGTTTGATGCTCACGAAATCCGCGTGGCGATCCATGATGGTTTCACTATGGTCGATCCTCGTCGCCCTAAGAACTACAGCGCGCAGCAATATCTACGTAGTGAAGAAGAGATGTGTGAGCTGTTCTCAGACATTCCTGAAGCACTTGAGAACAGTGTTGAGATTGCTAAGCGTTGTAATGTAACGGTTCGTCTGGGCGAGTACTTCCTGCCTAACTTCCCAACGGAAGGTTTGGCGATTGAAGACTTCTTGATCAAGAAATCTGAAGAAGGCCTTGAGCGACGTCTAGCGTTCCTATTCCCAGATGAAAAAGTGCGTGCTGAGCGCAGACCGGAATACGATGAGCGACTCAAGATTGAGCTCGAAGTTGTTAACAACATGGGTTTCCCAGGTTACTTCTTGATCGTAATGGAGTTCATCCAGTGGTCAAAAGACAACGATGTGCCAGTAGGTCCTGGCCGTGGTTCTGGTGCCGGCTCTCTAGTCGCTTACGCCTTGGATATCACCGATCTCGATCCACTTGAATACGATCTACTTTTCGAACGTTTCTTGAACCCAGAACGTGTATCCATGCCCGATTTCGATATCGACTTCTGTATGGATAAGCGTGACCAAGTTATTGATCACGTGGCTGAAATGTACGGTCGTGATGCCGTTTCTCAGATCATCACCTTTGGTACCATGGCGGCAAAAGCGGTAATCCGCGATGTAGGCCGTGTATTGGGCCACCCGTTTGGTTTCGTCGATCGAATTTCAAAGCTTGTACCGCCAGACCCGGGTATGACGCTAGAGAAAGCATTCCTTGCTGAACCTGCATTGCCAGAGCTTTACGATGGCGATGAAGAAGTTCGTGAGCTGATTGATAAGTGTCGCATCCTTGAAGGTTGTACGCGAAATGCCGGTAAGCACGCAGGTGGTGTTGTTATCTCACCCACCACGATCACCGATTTTGCGCCAATCTATGCCGACGCAGAAGGTAACTTCCCAGTAACGCAGTTCGATAAGAATGACGTTGAAACGGCTGGCTTGGTTAAGTTCGACTTCTTGGGGCTGCGTACCCTGACCATCATCGACTGGGCGTTAGGCCTAGTGAATCCACGTTTGAAGAAAGAGGGGAAAGAACCGGTTCGTATCGAGTCGATTCCTCTTGATGACCAAGCGTCATTTAACCTATTACAAAATTCTGAAACCACCGCGGTATTCCAGCTGGAATCGCGTGGTATGAAAGACCTTATCAAACGTCTACAGCCCGACTGTTTTGAAGATATTATCGCATTGGTAGCCCTGTTCCGTCCGGGTCCTCTGCAATCAGGCATGGTAGATAACTTTATCGACCGTAAACACGGCCGTGAAGCGGTTTCTTACCCTGATGAAACGTGGCAACACGAATCGCTGAAAGAGACGCTAGAACCTACGTACGGCATCATCCTGTATCAAGAGCAGGTAATGCAAATCGCACAGATCCTTGCTGGCTATACGCTTGGTGGAGCGGATATGTTGCGTCGTGCGATGGGTAAGAAAAAGCCAGAAGAGATGGCAAAGCAACGTGGTACCTTTAAAGAGGGTGCTGAAGCCAATGGTGTTGATGGCGAGCTGGCCATGAAGATCTTTGACTTGGTAGAGAAATTTGCGGGCTACGGCTTTAACAAATCTCACTCCGCAGCATATGCACTGGTTTCTTATCAAACGCTATGGCTGAAAACGCACTACCCAGCGGAATTTATGGCTGCGGTAATGACGGCAGATATGGATAACACCGAGAAGGTTATTGGCCTTGTTGATGAATGTTTCCGTATGAAGCTCAAGCTTTTACCACCAGATATCAACTCGGGTCTGTACCGCTTTAACGTGGATGAAGATGGCGCGATTGTTTATGGCATCGGTGCGATCAAAGGGGTCGGTGAAGGCCCTATTGAAGCGATTATTGAAGCGCGAAATAAAGGTGGTTACTTTAAAGACTTATTCGACTTCTGTGCACGTCTTGATCTGAAGAAGGTTAATAAACGTGTTATCGAAAAGTTGATTCTATCCGGAGCCTTAGATAGATTAGGTCCTCACCGAGCGGCGATGATGGCATCTTTGAAAGATGCGGTGAAGGCAGCGAGTCAACATCACCATGCTGAGTCTTTTGGTCAATCTGATATGTTTGGCGTGTTGACCGACGCTCCGGAAGAGGTTGAACACAAGTATACCCAAGTGCCTAAATGGCCTGAGAAGGTTTGGCTTGAAGGTGAACGTGAAACGCTTGGTTTGTATTTAACGGGTCACCCGGTTAACGCTTACATCAAAGAGTTAGCGAAATACACCAGCTGTCGTTTGAAAGATGCCACGCCAACGCGTCGTGACCAATCACTAACAATTGCAGGCTTGGTGATTGCTGCGAGAGTGATGACGACGAAGCGCGGCACGCGAATTGGTTTGATGACACTTGATGACCGTTCGGGCCGAATGGAAGTGATGTTGTTCTCGGATGCGCTCGATCGCTACGCAGAATTGCTCGAAAAAGACAAAATTGTGGTCGTTTCCGGACAGGTCAGCTTTGATGATTTCAATGGCGGGCTTAAAATGTCCGCGCGCGAGGTCATGGACTTAGGAAGCGCCCGTGAGAAATATGCTCGTGGGGTGTCGATATCTATCGACCAATCCCAAATTAACGGTCAATTTTTTGAACGCTTTAGTCAAATCTTAGAACCTTATAGAGCCGGAACGGTCCCAGTCAATGTATACTACCAGCGTGCCGACGCTAGAGCGCGGTTAACATTGGGCACAGAATGGCGCGTGACGCCAAGTGATACATTACTAGACGAATTAAAACAGCTGCTTGGAAATAGCCAAGTAGAACTCGAATTTAACTAAAATTTAGCTTCGCGAATGCGGAGCTGAATCAACAAGGATTCATAGATGAGCCTGAACTTTCTAGAATTTGAAAAGCCTATCGCTGAACTTGAAGCAAAAATCGAAGCGCTACGTGACGTTTCGCGTCACGGTGGTGACACAGCGGTAGATCTAGACAAAGAAATCGAACAACTAGAGAAAAAAAGCTTAGAGCTTAAACAGAAAATCTTTAGTGACTTAGGTGCATGGCAGGTAGCTCAACTTGCTCGTCACCCTCAACGTCCTTACACCAAAGATTACCTGGAGCATGCATTCACAGAGTTTGAAGAGATGGCGGGCGATCGCGCTTACGCTGACGACAAAGCTATTGTGGGTGGTATGGCTCGTCTAAATGGCCGTCCTGTTATGGTTATTGGTCACCAGAAAGGTCGTGAGACTAAAGAGAAAGTGATCCGTAACTTTGGTATGCCAAAGCCAGAAGGTTACCGTAAGGCGCTACGTCTAATGGAAACTGCTGAGCGTTTCAACATGCCTATTATTACTTTCATCGACACAGCGGGCGCATACCCAGGTGTTGGTGCTGAAGAGCGTGGTCAATCTGAAGCTATCGCTAAAAACCTAAAAGTGATGGCTGGCCTTTCAGTTCCTGTTATCTGTAACGTTGTGGGTGAAGGCGGTTCTGGTGGTGCACTAGCGATTGGTGTTGGTGACTACGTGAACATGCTTCAGTACTCTACGTACTCAGTAATCTCTCCAGAAGGTTGTGCTTCAATCTTATGGCGCGATTCAGATAAAGCACCACAAGCAGCTGAAGCGATGGGCCTGATTGCTCCTCGTCTTAAAGAGCTTGAGCTTATCGACGAAATCATTCCTGAGCCTCTAGGTGGCGCGCACCGCGACCCTGCACAAACCGCTCAAAACATGAAAGACATGTTAGTTAAACAGCTAGAAGAGCTAGAGCAGTTTGATAACGAAACGCTGCTTGAGCGTCGTTACCAGCGTCTAATGAGCTACGGCTACTGCTGATAACTTGCCTTAGCGATAAGGCTAGCTATACGAACAAATGATGAAAGGGTTGGACTCAGTGCCAACCCTTTTTTATTATTAAAACATTATCCCTTAACACACGATCTCTTGGTTTATTAGCCTCATGACACACTTAATTGATACCTTCACATCTGTACTTGATCAAAGCGCGCTTAAGCCTTGTCGGTTGATCGTCGCTTTCAGTGGTGGTGTCGATTCACGAGTGTTGTTGGAGTTGGCTGCCCAATTCGCTAAGTCCCATCACATCGATTGCTGTGCGGTACATGTTCACCACGGCTTAAGCAACAATGCTGATTATTGGGCAGAGCAGTGCAAAACATGGTGTGATGCTGTGTCGGTATCCTTGTTCATTGAACGAGTCTCGCTAGATATTAGCCGTGGAGAAAGCGTTGAAAAGCTGGCTCGAGACGCGCGATACCAAGCCCTTAAAAAGCATATTAGACAAGGTGATGTGTTAGTGACAGGCCAGCACATCGATGACCAAGTCGAGACCTTCTTGTTAGCTCTTAAGCGTGGCAGTGGTCCGAAAGGGCTCTCTTCAATGGCGAAAGTGATGCCATTTTCAGGTGCTCATATCGTTCGCCCACTGCTGTCGGTGACGAGAACGGATATTGAAGGGGCGGCGCGCGATATGGCTTTAACTTGGATAGAAGATGAGAGTAATCAAGACGTTCGCTTTGACCGTAATTTTATTCGTCATCAAGTCACTCCGACACTGACCGAGCGTTGGCCTAGTTTTCGAGAATCGGTCAGTCGTAGTGCTCAGCTATGTGCAGAGCAAGAGTTACTGTTGGATGAGTTGTTAGAATCTCACTTACAACAAGCTTTGACTGAGAAGCACAGCTTAAGTATTGAGGTATTATCTCAGCACTCTGATTTACTGCGTGCACGCTTATTAAGAATGTGGCTGAGCCGCTGTAATCAACCGATGCCGAGCCAAAAGCAGCTCAAACTTATATGGGATGAGGTGGCATGTGCTCAGGCAGACGCCAACCCTAAGCTGGTGTTGAATGAGGTTGAGGTTAGACGTTTTAATCATCAGCTCTATGTCGTCAAAGAGACCAAAGACTTGTCGAACTGGCAAAGTGATATCTCGATGGAAGAGAGCTTAGTTTTGCCTGACGGTTTAGGGGAACTACACTTAACTTCAGCGGCGAGTGATGGTGTATCTAACCACTGTGATGCGCAACATTTTAGTCTCAACACAACGAGAGGAACACTGCGAGTGATATTTAACCCTGAGGGATTGTCAGCACACCCTGTTGGGCGCGGTCATAGCAGGAAGCTTAAGAAGTTGTTTCAAGAGTACCAAGTACCCAGTTGGTTAAGACGCAGAACGCCGATATTAATGGATGGCGATCGAGTGATCGCTGTTTTAGGCTTATTCGTAGATAAAAACTACGAAGGTCAAGATTGTGAAGCGCTTTGGAGCAAGTAGAAAAAGTTTATGTCACAATTCACCGTCACTTTAATAAAAATAATTAATGGAATATGCAATGAAGAAAATTACACTAGGATTAGTTCTTGGATTTGGACTATTGAGTGGTAACGCTCTGGCGGCTGATGTTGCTGCGGGTCAAGCTAAAGCAGCAATCTGTGCGGCATGTCATGGTGCAGACGGTATCGCAGTGATCCCTGGCTATCCAAACCTTAAAGGTCAAAACGAGCAATACATCGCTTCATCAATTAAGGCCTATAAGAATGGCCAGCGCACCGGCGGTTTGGCCGCTGTAATGCAGGCTCAAGCTTCAATGCTGAGTGATGAAGACATCGCGAATCTAGCCGCTTACTACGCAAGCCTTAAGTAAAACCTTCTCAAAGCGCTGGTTAAACAAGATGATAAATTTCGAGCCAGAGCTTTAAAGCTCTGGCTTTTTTCATTGAATGTTTACTATAGCTAACCGATAATGAGCCATTCGCACAGTTTAAGGGATGAACATGAAAAAGATTGAAGCCATTATCAAGCCATTCAAACTTGATGATGTACGTGAAGCACTTGCAGAAGTGGGTATTACGGGTATGACAGTATCTGAAGTTAAAGGCTTTGGACGTCAAAAAGGTCATACTGAGCTATACCGCGGCGCAGAGTACATGGTCGACTTTTTACCTAAAGTGAAACTAGAAATCGTTGTGACCGACGAAGTGGCTGACCAATGTGTTGATACCATCATTGAGACGGCTCAAACAGGTAAAATTGGTGACGGTAAGATCTTCATTACTGAAGTTGAACGTGTGGTACGTATTCGTACTGGCGAAGAAGACGAAGACGCCGTATAAAAAAACTATTACCCTAAAAGGAGCGTTTATCGCTCCTTTTTCATCTCTGGTAGGGTGCTGTATGTTTAAGAAAACCACCATTGTTATCACGTTATTGATAACGCTTGCTGTCGTTAGTTTTCATTTTATCTTCGTGATCCCGAATAAACCCAACCTGATCATTTCCTCTCAAAGTACCAGTAACGACATCTACAGTTGCTACCAAAACTCTGCACCGAAAGCGATTGATGTGTCTGATGGCTTAGACATTACGGTGTGGAATATCTACAAGCAAAACCGAAATAATTGGCAGAGTGAGTTAAATAAGCTGTCGGCAGGTAGCGATTTAGTCTTGCTGCAAGAAGCTAGTATGACAGAAGGACTTCGCCAATGGGTAATGAGCGGACAGTGGGGAAGCACACGTGTTAATGCGTTTGAGGCCTTTGAGCAAAGTGCTGGGGTACTCAACCTAGCAACCCATTTACCGATCGAAGCTTGTGCTTATACTCATGAAGAACCTTGGCTTCAACTGCCTAAATCGGCGCTTTGGTCGCGTTACCAACTAAACAATGGCGAAGAGCTGGCTGTGATTAATATCCACGCTGTGAACTTTACCTTTGGTACGGAAGATTACGAGGCTCAGCTCAAGAGCTTAACTGACAATCTGCAAAAGTATCGTGGGCCGGTTATTTTTGCTGGGGACTTTAATAGCTGGAGTGAAGCTCGCTTTGCTGTATTGAAAGATGCGTTGGAGAAGGTTGGTTTGACGGAAGTTGCCTTTGAGCCAGATAACAGAACTCAGTTCATTACAGGACTGGTGCTCGACCATGTGTTCTATCGAGGGCTAGAGGTAGAAAAAGCAAAAGCGCCCATTACGGACGCTTCTGATCATAACCCTATGCGAGTGACCTTTAAGGCTAGAGAGTCTTCGCTAGCCTTATCTCTTCTACTTAAAAGATTAAAATGTAGAGCGCCCAGATTAGGTAGTAGCCAACCCATGGTAAGCCTGAAATCACAAGCGCTTGCCCGCGTTCAAACTCAGTCCACGTTAATACCGCAGCATAACCTAGCACGATGTACCATGGCAGAAGCAGTGGTAATGAGCTAGCAAACTGTGACCAATCATTAGTTAGCGGTAACTTGATCAAGCCATTTAAGCTGTTCAAGTCGGCAGCGTAGTTCATCACATGTCCATGCTTGAGTATCAGGCTTGCGTAGCTTGCTACATCACCTAAAACAGCTGGGAATATAACAACCGATGCCGCTGCAAACCATCGCCAAAAGCTGTGCTGATGTTGGCTTGGCTTGGTTGCTAGGTTAAACCAGAATGCCAATAGAACGATGGTTAATGTTCGGCCAAATACGTCGCTGATGATTTCACTTGCGAGTAAGGTATTGCTGTCAAGTAACGCCAATTGGTCAGGGTTCGTTTGAGCCAGTTGCTGCGAGAGCTCTGCACTTAACCATGCAAAATCTACATTCGAAAAATAAGCACCCCAAAACAAAAATGGGCTGAGCATTAATACGACGTAGGGTTGCCATCCCCAAGCACTTCGTTGATAAAGCGCTAAGAAACAAGCTGTTGGCGAACGGAATATATCCAACAGCATGACGAGTGGGTTACTTGACGGGTTCATACACTTACCTTAGTTACATCAACATACAGCTTCAGTTTTTGTCCTGGCTGTAGGTATTTTTTGTTCTGCAAAGTGTTCCATTTTACAACATCTGTACTTTTTACTTTGAACTTTGATGCAATACCGCTGACTGTGTCACCTGATCTTACGTTATAAAAGATCGTACGGATGATGGCGCCGTCTGAGCCGTTCTTCCAAATGACCAGTTCTTGACCAACTCTAAGCGTGTCGCGTGGTCCCATGCCATTCCACTTAGCCAGTGATTGATGAGAGACCTTATTTGCGCGTGCAATCGTCCATAGGCTGTCACCACTTCTTACAGTATGGCTGAGCTTATATTGACCACGACTCTTCGACTGTGTGCTTGCTAGGCGGTTTGAGGCGCTTAGGGCGTATGTCTTGTCGTCTTTGGTGGATGTTGGGATAAGTAAGTGCTGGCCAATACGAATATTGTTGTTGCTCAAACCGTTTGCAGAGCGGATCACTTTGCTGGTGGTGTTATATTTGCTTGCCAGTACGCTAATGCTGTCACCAGATTGAACCTTGTAACGCACCAACTTCATGCCTTTGCCTTTATTGGCAGCGACTTCTTTGTTGAATTTCTCAACTGAATCTAAAGGAAGTAATAGTTGTTGGTGTTTCTCTGGTGCCGTTGCCCATTGGTTGTAAGCCGGGTTGTAACCTTGAAGTTCTTTGACAGGAATGCCTGCGTAGTTCGCAGCAATGGCTAAATCAAGCTGTTCTTCAGGGTTAACCAGAGTCAGCACTGGCTTATTCGGGATCGCCGGAATATCGATGCCATACTTTTCTTGGTTGGCAATGACATCTGCTAGAGCAAGCAGTTTAGGTACATAGCTGCTGGTCTCTTTTGGTAAGTCCAAAGAGAAAAAGTCGATTGGCTTGCCAAGCTTCTTGTTCTTGCGGATTGCGCTGTTTACTCGACCACCACCACTGTTATAGGCAGCAATCGCATGATTCCAGTCGCCATCGAAACGTCGGTTAAGATCTGAGAGGAAGTCCAATGCGGCGTCGGTAGAGGCGGCAACATCGCGGCGGCCGTCATACCAAAAGTTCTGTTCAAGCCCGTAGTCTTTGCCAGTGCCTGAAATGAATTGCCATAGACCAGCAGCACTGCCATGAGAGTAGGCAAATGCATCGAAAGAGCTTTCTACAACGGGTAGTAGTGCCAATTCTAGTGGTAAGCCTTTTTCTTCAATCTTAGTCGTGATCAGATACAAGAAAGGTTCAGCACGCTTTGATACTGTTTTTAGATGACTCGGGTGCTTGAGATACCAAGTTCGGTAGTAGTCGACCTTCTTTTGGTCTGGCACTTCCATTTCAAGTTGCATCGCAATGCGTTTCCAAACATCTTCTTGTGTTTGTGGAGTAACGACAGGTGCTTCAACTTTTTGATCTTCTTTGGCTGTTGCTTCTGATGAAACGTTCGCTTGAGAAACTTCTTTAGTAGGAGATGTGTTGGTTTGCTCGGAAGCTTGGTCTGGATTCTCTGACTGAGTTAATTGGCAACCAGAAAGTAGTAATACCAAAGCCCAGCTGTACTTAACTCGCATGTTACAGCCTTTTTAATTAACGGCCGATGATAATACTTGCCACCCCCTATGAGTGACAAGTCTGTATTTGTTAAAATTCGTTCTTCCACGCACGTAAAGCGGTGAATACCGATAAAGGATCGGTCTGCTCGGTGCGATTAGACACTGATTTCACTACACTTGGCTCGGTATAGCGCAGGAAGGGGTTCACAAACTTCTCTTGTCTCAAATTTGTGGGGATGGTCGACTTATTTTGAGCGCGAAGTCGGTTCACTTGGTCGCGATATTGCTGCAAATGTTGGTTATCAGGCTCTACGGCTAATGCGAAAGCGATATTGGCTGCAGTGTACTCATGTGCACAATAAACTTCGGTTTCTTGAGGCAGAGCCGTGATCTTATTCAGTGCATCGAACATCTGTTGTGGTGTGCCTTCCATGATTCGGCCACAGCCCGCAGAGAACAACACATCACCACAAAACAGTTTGGCATCGCCCACATAACCAATATGACCCGCAGTATGGCCACTGAGCCCTAGGACGAGGAATACTTCGCCAAACAGTTCTAATTGATCACCATCATCGACCGGATGAGTTAAGGTAGGGATAGGTTCATTCCTTGGACCGACAACATCCACGCCGGGAAATTGTCTAACGAGTTCTGGAACACCACCAATGTGATCGTGGTGGTGGTGTGTAATCAAGATTGCATCTAAAGTTAGCTCATGGTGTGCCAAGTACTCTAATACTGGAGCCGCATCACCAGGGTCGACGACAGCACAACGGCGATCGCTATTTTGAATCAGCCAGATGTAATTGTCGTTAAATGCAGGTATGCTTTTGATATGTAACATTATTGGTTCTCCAGTCACTATTAGTGCGACAGAATAAGTGAGACAGATTATTGATGAAGCCAGCACGTAGCAGAAAGAAGTTTGAACGTCCTTACACTTGGGCGCAATTGCACAATGGGGACTGGTTGAGAGAATCTATTCAAACTCGACTCGATGAGTGGTGCCCAAAGCTATTTGGTTACCATATGCTCAAGCTCGGTGGCCTCAGTAGTGAGATTTCTAGCTGCACATGCAACATTCAACATCAAGTAAACCTAGATATCCAGAACCCATTACATAATGTGATAGCGGATGGCTATAATTTACCCTTTTTGGAGAAAAGCTTTGATGTTGTAGTACTGAGTCATCAGCTAGATTATAGCAATGACCCGCATCGCTTATTGAGAGAAGTCGACCGAGTGATGATGGACGATGGCTATATCATTATCACGGGCTTCAACCCAATCAGTGTCACTGGGCTTGCCAGTTTGATGCCTTGGCGAAAGAACAGCTTGCCTTGGAGTGGGCGTATGTACACGCCAAGTCGAATTAAAGACTGGTTAGGTGTACTTAACTATGAAGTAATTCATTGTGACACCTACGCGCTGTTTCCGATGAGTAAGTATCAAGCGATGTGGACGTGGTTGGAGAACAGCTTAGGTGGTTGTGCATCCTTCGCCGGAAGCCAATACTTTATTGTTGCTCGTAAGCGTACTTACCCGCTAAAACCCATCAAACCACATTGGCACCTCAAGCGACGTTTCTCGCCTGTTGGGGCAAGTTTTAGAACCAATACGCGCCGTACAATGGATTCAGCCAAAGCGTCATATCCGCTAAAAACAGAAAAAGCCGATTAGTTGTCGGCTTTTCATCTATCAATTCGATTGAGAAATTGTCAATTAGTTTAAGAAATTATAAATCGCTTTCTGAAATGTGCGTCTAATTAAAAAGACGATTAGCTTGGTTGATAGCCCGTATCTTCTAGAGTCGGATTCTCCGCTGCATTTCGCGCTAAATCATCACACATTTCGTTTTCTCTGTGTCCCGCGTGTCCTTTTACCCAGCGCCAATCAACGCTATGGCGAGCGGTTTCTTTATCGAGCCTTTGCCACAGATCGGCATTTTTAACCGGTTTCTTGTCGGCTGTTTTCCAGTCACGCTTTTTCCAGTTATGAATCCACTGTGTGATGCCTTGACGCACGTATTGGCTATCTGTTGTCAGAATCACAGAGCAAGGTTCTTTGAGGGTTTGCAGAGCCACGACAGCGGCGAGCATTTCCATACGGTTATTGGTTGTTAGCGTGAAACCTTCTGCTAGCGTCTTCTCGACTTTTTTGTAGCGAAGTACGATGCCATAGCCGCCGGGACCAGGGTTGCCTAAACAAGAACCATCAGTGAAAATTTCAACTTGTTTCGTCATGATTTGATACTATTACCTCAAGCACATTATCGGCATAGTCTGACACAGTTATCCTTATGAATACCAGTAGCACTCCAGAACAAAGCACGAACGAAAAAAACAGTTCGAACGAAAATAAGCGCATTGTTGTACTCGATACCGAAACCACCGGTATGAATACAGAAGGTGGCCCTCACTATATGGGTCACCGCATCGTTGAAATTGGTGCAGTAGAGATCATCAACCGTAGGCTGACCGGGCGTCATTTCCACGTCTACATCAAGCCCGATCGTGCGATTCAAGAAGAGGCGATTGGCGTTCACGGTATTACCGATGAATTCTTGATTGATAAGCCTGAATACCAAGACATTCATAAAGAGTTTCTCGACTTTATCAAAGGTGCGGAGCTGGTGGCTCATAACGCGCCCTTCGATACGGGCTTCATGGACTATGAGTTTGAGAAGCTCAACCCAGCGATAGGTAAAACGGATGACTACTGTAAAGTTACCGATACCTTGGCAATGGCGAAGAAGATATTCCCAGGTAAAAGAAACAACCTAGATATCTTATGTGACCGTTACGGTATCGATAACTCGCACCGCACTCTCCACGGCGCATTGCTCGATGCGGAGATCCTAGCCGACGTCTACTTATTGATGACGGGTGGTCAAACTTCGCTGCAATTTAACGCTGGTCAACAGGAAGGTGAAGCCGAAAGCATACGAAGAGTAGAAAGTGGTCGAAAATCCCTAAAGGTTTTACGAGCTACGGCCGATGAAGTAGAAGCGCATCAAAGTCGTTTAGATCTCGTCGAGAAAAGCGGAAGCTGCCTCTGGCGTCAGTAGGGAGAAAGTATGTTAAGGGTATTGGCTACCGGTTGCTTATTGCTGTTAAGTTTTGGCTTACATGCAGCAACAGAATCCGTTATGAGTTTATTGGACAACCGTTTTCGAGTTGATTCCAGTATTGAACAAGTCACCTTTGTGATTTATCGAGCCGATAACTCTAAACCTGTCGTTTTGGTTCGCCCTGATGGCAAGAAATACTACTCTTGGCGCAATGCTGATAATGTCCGTTGGTACGAAGAATCGTCCATGGACATTATCTCTATCGACAATCCGATGCCCGGCCCTTGGCAAGCGATAGGTAAAGTTTCCCCTAAGAACAATATCAAGCTGCTGTCTCATCTTGTTTTGGATGCTAATGAGTTCCCAGATAAGTTGTATCAAACAGAGCGCATCAAATTTACCGCTCGACTGACTTCTGATGGCAAGCCGCTGGTGCTGCGCGATTTTCTCGATCGCGTGAAGCTTAAGGTTACCTTTACTAAGTTTGTTGAAAACGAAGAGTCTTTGGTGAGAGAAGCGCGCCCGGTGCCGGTTGTGATGGGCGAGTTTGCCGATGATGGCGCTGATCTTGATGAAAAGGCCGGAGATGGTGTGTTCACTGTCTCTTTGCCAATTGATATCGAGCCCGGTAAATACCGAGCGCGTATTACCTCTGGTAATGGCGTGTTCCTGCGAGCGCAAGAGCAAGAAGTCTTGGTTTACCCAACACCGATCACTAGCACCTTCATTCAATCACGAAAAGAGGGTTTACCTCATACTATTGTGGTGTCTGGTGAACAGGGGATGATCGCACCGAGCTCGTTAGCGGTTCATGTTGAGCACAAGGCTCCTGATGAATATGTGATGTACAAGCAGGGGCAAGCTGAAGTCGACGCAATGAAAGTCGCTTTAGAGGTGCCTTATAATGGCGATTTAGGAATTTATAATTGGTCAGGGATGGTTTATGCCACTGATGCTTCAAGTCAGCGCCCGCTGATTTTTCCAATTACCGAGCAGTCGTACAGCGTTGTTGAAGATATCGACTTAGCAGAGTCACGACGTCTTCAAGAAGAAGCTCTTGCTGAACAGAAGCGTATCGCAACAGAGTTGATGATCCTTCAAAAACGTGAAGATGACAGACAGCGCAGTATGATCATTATTGCGGTGGGTAATGTGGTCGCTATTCTATTGGGCTTATTGATTTGGTTTGTGGTTCGTAAGGTCAAGGCGAAGAAAAAAGCGTTACCTGAGATGCAGCTCAAGGCGCCCAAGTAACTCGCTTAGATGATTAGATTGTCTAGAGAGAATAAGCCGCTAGATAAAGCATTAAAATTTGTGACAACGATGTCATGAACAAAAAAAACGGGACTCATAGGAGTCCCGTTTTTGTTTCTTTTTCTAACCTTAAGCGACGTTATCAATCGATTGGTCTGGGTACTGAGACTTTGCTGCAAGCTCCTCTGGAGAGAAGTCGTCAACGTTAATCGTGTACAGTCTATGTTCCTCGGCGCTAATCAGCAGAACTGCCTCTTCTTGCGTTAAGATGCCTTTCTCTAACCCTAATTGAGCCACAAGGTCTAGTCGTAAGAAAGCGCGCTTTTGGTGTGTCTCTTTGCAGACTTTGTCGAACAGAGGTTCAGCTTGAAGAATCACTTCTAGCGCTTTTTCAATCTTACCTACTGGGTTGTATTCCGTCGCTTCTAGGTATTGGCCGCGACCTATACGAGAGCGTGTTTCGCTTGGTGTTTGTAGAATGTGCGCAACTTTGCTATCGAGCTTGTCGTTTGGAGCACGACGGATACGACCAAATGGCATTAGCACAACACGAAGCAGACGACCAATCACAGGGTTAGGGAAGTTCGCTAAGAATTCATCAATCGCCACTTCAGTCTGACGTAAGCTATCTTGCATCCCCCAATGTACTAACGGTAGATCTTCAGCGTGGCTGCCTTCACTTTCAAAGCGCTTCAACGTTGCTGAACCGAGGTAAAGTTGACTTAAGATATCACCCAGTCTTGCTGATAAACGTTCTCTACGCTTCAGTGATCCGCCTAGAACTGCCATTGAAATATCAGACAGTAGCGCTAGGTTTGCACTGTAGCGGTTTAGCTGTTGGTAGTAACGCTGTGTCTGTTTATCTGTTTTATTTGAAGGTGTTGGCGCATCAGAACCACGACCATCGGTTAAACCAAACCACAAGCTGCGGACTAGGTTGCTCATCGTAAAGCTAACGTGCCCTGCTAACGCTGAATCAAACTTATCAAGCGCATCGCTGCTTTCAGAATAAGCCGCTTCCATTTCGTTCAGTACGTAAGGGTGACAGCGAATCGCACCTTGACCATAGATGATCATTGAACGAGTCAGGATGTTTGCGCCTTCAACCGTAATCGCGATAGGCGAGCCTTGGTAGCCACGAGCTAGGAAGTTCGATGGGCCTAAACAAATGCCTTTACCACCGACGATATCCATCGCATCAATGATGCTGCGCTGGCCACGGTGAGTACAGTGGTACTTAACGATTGCAGAGATAACCGAAGGCTTTTCACCAAGGTCGATGCCCGCAACGGTTAGGTTACTTGCAGCGTCCATTACATAAGCGTTACCTGCAAGGCGTGCAAGTGGCTCTTCAACCCCTTCCATGCGGCCAATAGGCTGTTTGAACTGACGGCGGATACGAGCGTAAGCGCCAGTTGCAAGCGCGGCAGACTTGATGCCACCAGTTGAATTTGAAGGCAGTGTGATACCACGACCAACCGACAGGCACTCAACCAGCATACGCCAGCCTTGACCGGCCATTTTCTGACCGCCAATGATGAAATCGATAGGCACGAAGATATCGTCGCCTTGCGTCGGGCCATTTTGGAAAGGTACGTTTAGTGGGAAGTGGCGGTTGCCAATCTCTACGCCTTTTAAATCCGTTGGGATAAGCGCACAAGTGATACCAAGATCTTTTTGATCACCAAGCAGGCCATCCGGGTCACGAAGTTTAAAAGCTAAGCCTAATACCGTCGCGACAGGCGCGAGAGTGATGTAACGCTTGTTCCAAGTTAGGCGCATGCCAAGTACTTCTTCGCCTTGCCAGTCGCCTTTACATACCACACCGTAATCTGGGATAGAGCCTGCATCTGAACCGGCTTCTGGGCTAGTCAGAGCAAAACAAGGGATCTCTTTACCTTCCGCTAAGCGAGGCAGGTAGTGGTTTCTTTGTTCTTCTGTTCCGTAGTGTTGTAAAAGTTCACCAGGGCCTAATGAGTTAGGTACGCCAACCGTCGATGACAATACACTAGAAACGCCCGTTAGCTTCTGTAGAACCAAAGATTGAGCGTAAGCTGAGAACTCTAAGCCGCCGTATTTTTTCTTGATGATCATGGCGAAGAATTTATGGTCTTTCAGGTATTGCCATACTTCTGGTGGCAAATCAGCAAGCTCATGTGTCACTTGGTAATCATTGACCATTTCACACACGGTATTTACTGGGCCATCTAAAAACGCTTGCTCAGCTTCAGAGAGCTTCGGATCAGCAATGTTCTGAAGCTTCTTCCATTCAGGTTTGCCTTTGAACAGCTCTGCTTCCCACCATACTGTGCCAGCTTCTAGTGCTTCTTTTTCTGTCTGAGACATCGCCGGTAGAACTTTCTTAAATAAAGAGAGTGCTTTTTGGCTGATCAGTGTCTGACGAATGGTCGGTACAGCAAAGATCGCAACGGCTAATAGATAGCAAAGCCAGCCAGTAACAGCCACGCCGCCAAGCAGTGTTAATGCTACCATTGCGCCGGTTAATACAACTAATGCACGTACCAGACTAACTCTATGGTAAAGACAGACGCCTAAGATGGCGGTCATGCCGAGTAGGGAGAGCAATATGTTCATGATCGATTTCCTTTTCAGAGATCACTTATTGTTATTAAGTTTTAGGTAAGAGGTCTAACCAGTCAAGTGTAAACAAAATATTAAATATTTGTAAAACTCCAAGGTGAGTAAAAAGTGATCTCAATAGAGTTAAAATTCTAATTGTGAGAGGTTGGTGGCGAATATTTGGACGGATTTACAACGACAAGTTAATTAAGGTGGCAATCTTTGGGCTTAAGTGTCGACACTATTTCATGTTTGTGGGTAAACTCAGCTATAAAGAGGGAAAAACCCTCAGCTCTCATTTCACGTACCTTAAGTTGCGTAAAAAAATATAAGAGATAAGCCTTATGTACCAAGACCTAATCAAAAGTGAATTGAACGAAGCTGCTGACGTTCTTAACAAGTTCTTGAGTGATGATCACAACATTGCTCAAATTGAAGCGGCTGCAAAACTGATTGCTGACTCATTCAAACAAGAAGGCAAAGTGCTTTCTTGTGGTAACGGTGGCTCACACTGTGATGCGATGCACTTCGCGGAAGAGCTAACAGGCCGATACCGTGAAAATCGCCCGGGCTACGCTGGCATTGCGATTTCAGACCCTAGCCACTTATCTTGTGTGAGTAATGATTTTGGCTACGACCACGTGTTTTCTCGCTATGTAGAAGCGGTGGGTCGTAAAGGTGATGTGTTGTTCGGTCTGTCGACTTCAGGTAACTCTGCCAATATTCTAAAAGCGATTGAAGCGGCTCAAGCGAAAGGCATGAAGACGATTGCATTGACGGGTAAAGATGGCGGTAAAATGGCGGGTTGTGCGGATATCGAAATCCGAGTACCACACTTTGGCTACGCAGATCGCATCCAAGAGATTCACATTAAGATCATCCACATTGTGATTCAACTTGTTGAAAAAGAAATGGAATAGTCGTTTACAGAGATTTAAAGCACAGCTTAGGCTCTGCTGGTTTTAATAGGGAGTAGATTAAACCATGTGTGAATTGCTTGGTATGAGCGCGAATGTGCCAACTGATATTTGTTTTAGCTTTACTGGTCTTATGCAGCGTGGAGGCAACACTGGCCCGCATCGTGATGGCTGGGGTATTACCTTTTATGAGGGAAAGGGTTTTCGTACATTTAAAGATCCTAACCCTAGCTGTGAATCTAAGATCGCTGAGTTGGTTCAAAACTACCCAATTAAAAGCCAAGCCGTTGTCAGTCATATCCGTCAAGCGAACCGTGGTGGTGTTAATCTAGAAAATACACACCCTTTTACTCGTGAGCTTTGGGGGCGATACTGGACCTTCGCTCACAATGGTCAATTAACGGATTACGACGATCTGATCAGTGGTCGTTTCAGACCGGTCGGCGAGACAGACAGTGAGCTCTCTTTCTGTTGGTTACTCAAACAACTCGAAGAGCGTTTTCCTGAGCCACCTCAAGATATGGAAGGTATGTTTCGCTTTGTGGCTGAGTGTTGTGACAAGCTGCGTGAGAAAGGCGTTTTCAACATGTTACTCAGTGATGGTGAGTATGTGATGACCTTCTGTACCAACCATTTGTACTGGATAACAAGGCGCGCACCTTTTGGTAAAGCGAGCCTGATTGATGAAGATGTTGAGATTAACTTCCAAGAAGAAACTACACCTAATGATGTGGTTACAGTGGTGGCAACCCAGCCTCTAACAGACAATGAAGAGTGGTTTAGAATGAAGCCGGGCGAATATGCGCTGTTTCATTTTGGTGAGCTGATAGGCAACAATCATAAAGCATTGGAAGATGTCGCTTATGCGCCGAAGAAGGTAGCAAGCCAAGCGCCAACTGAACCATTGAGCTGAGCTAAGTATCCCGAATAGTATGATTTGAACCTCATAAAAAAGACCGCTTACTGAACTAATGAATCAGTAAGCGGTCTTTTTTTGGATTTGATTTAGTTTCTGAAGAATTACTCTTCTGCGTAACCGTGTTTACCTAATGCCTTACCGTCTAAGACAGCTTGCCCATTTAGCATTGATAAACGATCTTCGGCGAACCATTTACAGACCATAGGGTAAATGCAGTGTTCTTGAGTAAGCACTCGGCTTGCCAACATATCAGCATCATCATCTTCAAATACCGGCACCTTAGCTTGCAAGATCACAGGGCCGCCATCGAGCTCCTCGGTAACAAAGTGGACGCTAGTACCGTGTTCTTTGTCTTGCGCATCAATGGCACGCTGGTGGGTGTGTAGGCCTGGGTATTTCGGCAACAGAGAAGGGTGGATGTTGACCATTTTCCCTGCATAGTGACGAACAAACTCTGAACTCAGGATTCGCATGTAGCCAGCGAGTACGATTAAATCTGGCTGGTAAGCATCGATCTGAACCATCAATTCATGGTCAAACTCTTCACGTGAACCAAAGTCTTTTGGATTCACTGAATGAGCGTCAACACCTGCGGTTTTCGCTCGTTCTAATCCAAAAGCCTCTGCTTTGTTTGAGAAGACAGCTTTAACCGATGCATCAATCATATCGCTATCGCAGGCATCTAAAATAGCCTGTAAGTTACTTCCGCTTCCTGAAACTAACACAACGATGTTTTTCTGGGAGTGACTGGTTTTATTTGAGTGATTGTTTTTCATAGAGTGGGTCATACGATTGATTAACTGAATTGTTTACAATGTACCTACATAAACTAAGGTTTTCTGCGGGCTAAATAGCAAAATGAGGACCATTAGGTCCTCATTGATTAACTAAGTAAGTGAGCGTATCACTTATTTAATTTCAACTTGCTCTTCGCCAGCTTCAGCGTTTGCGATCTCACCGATAACCCAAGCGTTTTCGCCTTCAGCTTTCAGTAGTTCAACAGCAGCGTCTGCTTGATCTTTAGGTAGAGCAACAACTAGGCCTACACCACAGTTGAAAGTGCGGTACATTTCGAATGTCTCCACGTTACCTTTCTCTTGTAGCCAGTTGAAGATAGCAGGCCATTCCCAGCTCTTGCCATCAATGACTGCTTTAGTACCTTCAGGAAGTACGCGTGGGATGTTTTCCCAGAAACCACCACCTGTGATGTGTGAGATAGCATGAATGTCATGCTCTGCAATCATCTTAAGTGCCGATTTGATGTAAATCTTAGTTGGTTCTAGTAGGTGCTCACCGATAGTGCGACCTTCTAGTTCTTCACTCTTATCAGCACCAGAAACTTCTAGGACTTTACGAATTAAAGAGTAACCGTTTGAGTGTGGACCACTTGAGCCAACAGCGATAAGTGCGTCGCCTGCTGCTACTTTAGTGCCGTCAATGATGTCCGCTTTTTCTACAACACCAACACAGAAGCCAGCTACATCGTAGTCGTCGCCTTCGTACATGCCTGGCATTTCAGCAGTTTCACCACCGATTAGTGCACAGCCAGCTTGAACACAGCCTTCAGCAATACCAGAAACAACGTCTGCTGCTGTATCTACATCTAGCTTACCTGTTGCGTAGTAGTCTAGGAAGAATAAAGGCTCACCACCTTGAACGATTAGGTCGTTCACACACATTGCCACTAGGTCGATACCAATGGTGTCGTGTTTTTTCAGATCCAAAGCAAGGCGAAGTTTAGTACCAACACCATCAGTACCTGAAACAAGTACTGGCTCTTTGTATTTCGTTGGAAGTTCACATAGGGCGCCAAAGCCACCAATACCGCCCATTACTTCAGGGCGACGAGTGCGTTTAACAGCACCTTTAATACGGTCTACTAGTGCATTACCTGCGTCGATATCAACACCAGCGTCTTTGTAGCTTAGAGAAGAAGTATTACCACTCACGGGATAGTCCTCGAACTTAAGTTGGATGTGAAAACGGCGCTATTCTAACAGGGCTTGAATATGAAGAGCAAACGTTTGCGCGGTTTTTTTTATTAGAATAAAGATTCTGAAATAACCTTAGAGTTCGTGTATAATCTACAGGTTTGTTTAAATATTGCCGGAGTTGGAAATGAAAGTTGTTGAAGTGAAACACCCGCTAGTAAAACATAAAATTGGCCTGATGCGTGAAGGTGAGATTAGCACTAAGCGTTTTCGTGAGCTAGCGACAGAAGTGGGTAGCCTTCTAACATACGAAGCGACATCAGACTTTGAAACTGAGCGTGTGACGATTAACGGTTGGAACGGTCCAGTAGAAGTTGACCAAATTAAAGGTAAAAAAGTAACGGTAGTGCCAATCCTACGTGCTGGTCTAGGCATGATGGACGGCGTTCTTGAGCACATCCCAAGTGCACGTATCAGCGTTGTTGGTATCTACCGTGACGAAGAAACACTTGAGCCAGTACCATACTTCAACAAGCTTGCATCTAACATCGATGAGCGTATTGCTCTAGTGGTAGACCCAATGCTTGCGACAGGTGGTTCTATGATCGCGACTATCGACCTGATGAAAGAGAAAGGTTGTAAGCACTTTAAGATTCTTGTGCTTGTTGCTGCTCCTGAAGGTATCGCTGCTCTAGAAAAAGCGCACCCAGATGTTGAGCTTTACACGGCTGCAATCGATGAGAAGCTAAACGACAAGGGCTACATTGTTCCTGGTCTTGGCGATGCTGGCGATAAGATCTTCGGTACTAAGTAATTCGGTTTCAGCTTAAGTGACTCTAAACAGTTCCTTAACTCGCTGAATTAACCGTATTAATAAAAAGGGAGAGCATTCGATGCTCTCCCTTTTTTGATCTTGTTAGGTTGTGATTCTTTGGAATCTAGCCTTACCGACTCATTAATCGATTTGAGCTTTATCTACCACAGTGTTGTCACCTAGCTCTTCTGGAAGTACTAGGTTAAGTAGAATCGCAACGATACCGCACAAGCTTACGCCCTGTAGGCTAAAGTCACCGATACCAAAGGCCATGCCGCCAATACCAAAGACTAAAGTAATGCCCACAATCACAAGGTTACGTGATTTGTGTAGGTCAACATTGTTTTTGATTAGCGTGTTAAGACCCACTGTTGCGATAGAGCCAAACAGTAGAATCATGATTCCGCCCATTACAGGAACCGGAATCGTTTGAAGTAGTGCGCCTAGCTTGCCAACCAATGCAAGAACGATGGCTGTGACTGCAGCCCAAGTCATGATCACAGGGTTGAATGCTTTGGTAAGCATTACTGCGCCTGTTACTTCACTGTACGTCGTGTTTGGCGGCGCGCCCAGCATTGAAGCGGCAATTGTTGCCACACCGTCGCCAGTAATAGTGCGGTGTAAACCTGGTTTTTTAAGGTAGTCTTTACCGGTCACGTTAGATATCGCAAGCATATCACCTACGTGTTCAACGGCAGGTGCAATCGCGACAAATACCATAAAAAAGATAGCGTTGATGTTGAACTCAGGTGCAGTGAAGTTCGGTAGTGCCAACCAAGACGCTTGAGCCACTGGTGTGAAGTCTACCGCGCCGTATACCAAGCTAGTGATGTAACCCGCAACAATACCACCAAAGATAGGCAGCAGTTTTAGGAAGCCTTTCGAGAATACACTGATGACAATCGTTACTAGCAGTGAAATCGAAGAGATCCACAGTGCTGCGTCTGCATCAACGAGCTGAACTGCGCCGTCGCCAGTCTTACCAAGCGCCATGTTTACCGCAACAGGCGCAAGACCTAAACCGATAACCATGATTACAGGGCCAACCACGACGGGTGGAAGTAGCTTATGAATGAAGCCAACGCCTCTTACTTTAATCAATGCACCCATCAATACATACACAACACCTGCCGCCATTAGGCCACCCATGGTTGCGCCAACGCCCCATGTTTGAATACCAAACATGATAGGCGCGATGAATGCGAAAGAAGACGCTAAGAAGATTGGCACTGAACGGCGTGTAATAAGTTGGAATAAAAGGGTACCGATACCTGCGCCAAACAGTGCAACGTTAGGATCAAGCCCTGTTAGTAGCGGCACGAGTACAAGCGCACCAAAAGCTACGAACAGCATTTGCGCACCTTGCAAAGCATTTTTCATGTTATGTCCTTAAAAATGGTCGTTATATGAAAAGCGAAAAATAAAATTCGCGGGATTCTATCACTTGGCAATCGATTGCTACACCAAATAGATCAAATTTATTTATCTTAGTGATGTTTTATATCCATCTAAGCCCTAGAAATTCAGTTTATAAGTGAGCGATTTATCATGGCCAGGTGATATTTTGTGGTTATTAAACACAGTGGGCGCTATCGACCTTGCCCCTCAATCCATAGTTGCTTATCATCTAGGCACAAGATTTGAATATTAGGATCAGTATGCGCTACATAGCATTGTTGTTGATGGGACTATTAGCCTCTCCGAGTTATGCCTTAACTCAAGTAGATATTTTTAGTGCTGAAGTTGCGATTAACGCTGAAGACAAACAGCCAGAACAAGTGGCAAGAAATACAGGTATGGAGCAGGTATTGATACGTGCGACTGGCCAAACTGATGTCGCTTCGAATGAGACGATTCAAAAGGCGATGCGCAAGAGTTCGCAGTACATGTCTCAAATGAGTTTTGGCGAAAGCAATGACCAATCAACATTGCGTATGCGTTTTAACGGTGCTCAAATCCGTTCTCTGTTGACTCAAGCACAGTTACCTTACTGGCCTGACACGCGTTCAAACATCCTTGTTTGGCTGGTGGAAGAGGACAACTACGACAAGAACATCGTATGGGAACACTCTAACTCACAGTTAGCAGCTAGCTTACAAGCTAAGGCAAAAGAGCGTGGCTTGCCTCTAACGCTGCCTGTGGGTGACTTTGACGATATTACGGGTATTGCGACTTCTGATTTGTGGGGTAGCTTTGTTACGCCAATCAGTAAAGCGAGTCAGCGTTATCCTGTTGATGCTGTGTTGGTGATAAAGGCTCAATCTTCAGGCCTACGTTGGGCTCTATACGATCAAAAGCCAAGTCAATTGACGAGTGCACCAACATCGCCTGTAAGTGGTTCACTATCGGGTAACAGCGACACGACTTCTAAGAAGTTAGTTGACCAAATCAGTAACTACTACGCAGGCAAAAGTGCTGTGACGGTAGCGAGTGAGTCATCAGAATCGATTTTAACGCAGTTTATTAGCCTGAATAATGCTCAAGACTTCTTCCAGTTAGAGAACGCACTTAAGCGTCTAAACTCGGTGGCAAGCCTAGATATTCTGAAGATTCAGAACAACGAAGTCACTTTCCGAATTCACTTATTGTCGACTCAACAAGAGTTTGAGCAAGAAGTAGCAAGTATTCGCCAAGTTGCGAAGGTTGAAGAATCTTACATTGAGCCTGAAGTGAGCCCTGAATTTGAAACTCAAGACAACACAATGTCTGTAGGTGATGATTCAACAGACGCTGCTGAAGTCGTTGGTGACGAAACTGACTCAGGCGTACAAGTGATTAAGGGCAACGAGGTATCTGAGGATGCTGAGCTAACGAATACGCCTGACGCAACGTTAGAGGATTCTAGTACAGAAGATCTAACCATCACTGCGCCAGTACATGCTAAGCCAAGCTTGGTATACGAGTGGGTTCGCTCATAATTGTCAGCTGACATGACTGATTGAAATGAAAACTTGAAAAAAGCCCTGCAAGAGCAATCTCGCAGGGCTTTTTGTTTGTAAGCGGTCAGTTTAAAAGCATGGGCTCAATATTATTGCTCGAACTTAGCTTTCTCTCTCTTTTCTACTTCGGAAAGGCGCTTCAACTTGATGCCTAACTCTTTGGCTCTAAAGCGAGTAAATAAGATATTGCCCGCGAAACCTAGAGTCGTCAGAAGCAGTTCTACAGCCGCTAATAAACGTTCACCATCGTCTACATACAAGATAGTTAATGCGTGTAGGAAATAGAGCATCAAGACGAAATTTGCCCATGCGTGCGTATAAGGTTTTCCTGCTAAAATGCCCGGTAATGGCAATAACAGCGGGATAGCCCAAGCAATCGCCAGTGTGACATTACTGAGATGAGGGTGCGGTGAAAGCGTCATCTGCCAAGCCACCACCCAGAATAACAGTGACAAGTTGCCCGCTAAAGCAAGGTAGCGAAATAGCTTGGTTTTGGGAGACATAGCCTTCTCTGGCATATACATCATTGAGAAATTCCCTTCTGATTTATTGCGATGCGCGCTAGGCGTTTACCTAGGTTTTGCGCCAACTCAATCTCTTCTTTGCTAAGTGAAGCGCTCTCTCCAGTACTGCTTGCACCATAAGGCGTACCACCAGTTTGAGTGGTGTGCAGCGCCGGTTCTGAGTAGGGGATGCCCACGACTAACATGCCGTGATGAAGCAGGGGCAACATCATGCTTTGTTGTGTTGTCTCTTGACCACCATGCAATGATGAAGAAGAGGTAAATACACAACCTGGCTTATCGATGAGATCACCATTGATCCACATTGATGTCGTGCTATCCCAAAAGTGCTTCATTGGCCCGGCCATGTTACCAAACCAAACCGGACTGCCTAGCGCCAAACCATCACAAGATCGAAGTTCTTGTAACGAGGCAATAGGATCGGTTGGTTGATAACGCGAATCAGGCTGCTCTTCTACTGTGTACACGTCGTTCACCGTCCTTAGCATAGCTTCGCAGTTCGGGATGGATTCAACCCCTCGTGCAATCTGCCTTGCTAGAGCTTGTGTGTTGCCGTGGCGACTGTAATAAAGAACAAGAATGTTAATGCTCATATTGGATTACAGAATCTCTAGCACTTGCTCTGGTGGACGACCAATTTTTGCTTTGTTGTTCGCGACAACGACTGGGCGCTCAAACAGTTTTGGATTGGTTGCCATCGCGGCGAAAAGATCTTCATCAGTAACTGAAGCATCGCCAAGGTTTGCTTCTTTGTAGTCCGCTTCTTTGGTGCGCATCATGTCGCGAACACTGTCAAAACCAAGCTGAGTGAACAGTACTTTCAGCTGTTCAACTGTTAACGGAGTCTCCAGGTATTTGATGACCTCTGGCTGTACGCCGTTTTCCTGAAGCACTTCTAGAGTTTGACGGCTCTTTGAGCAGCGTGGGTTATGATAAATCACGACAGACATGGTTCTTCCTCATTATTATTTTTGATTTAGTTGTTTAGCTGAAGCCACCAGGGGTGACTTCTTTTTTGTGTAACGTTGAGCTTTCTTTTTATTCTGGTAACGAGCTGTTACCAGTAAACACTCTATTGTAGCGACAAGAAGCGCTCTCGTTGAATCATTAGCTGATCAATTCGAGCGTCGTAGCGTGCTTGTTTTAGGCTTCCTAATTCTGCGATTTGGCTTGCTTGCGTGTAGTACTGAATCGCTTTGTTCCAGTTGGCTTGCAGTGCCAAAATTTCTGCACGAGCAGCCAGTTCTTCGTCGCTATTACCAAGGCTCGTATTTACTTTTGAAAGTAAGTGCCAGCCATTGGTGTCATTCGGGTTATCGTGCGTGTAACGCTGCAATACGCGAACCGCTTCTTGAAGATCTTCATTTTCAATCAGTGCGTTGGCGTAGTTAATGGTCAGAACCGGGTTGTTTGGTTGACGAACCAGTGCCGATTTAAGTTCTTTAATCGCAATCTCAGGCTGCTTCTTCTCGATGTGCAGATCCGAAATAGCATCTAGATAAAACAGGTTGGTTGGATCGCTGTTAATCAGCTTGTTCAGGATGGGCTCTGCTTTGTCTAATTTTTTAGAGTCTAGGTAAACCAGTGCTTGGCCATATTCTAATGACGGAACCAAAGCTTTAGGGGCTTTCTTTAGCTGACGCTCAAACCAATCAAGAGCAGCATCATTATTAATGCCAGCATAGCGCGCAACAATGCGGGCTCTTGCTAGGTGGTAGTCCAGAGAGGGAGCCAGTTTCAGTGGCGGGTAACTACGAGCACGAGCACGTGAATCGGTAATTCGGTCTTCTGGTAATGGGTGAGTCAGTAGCATTGGCGGTGGTGTGCTCGCATAGCGATATTCATCAGCTAAACGGCCAAAGAAACGTGGCATCGCATTCACATCAAACCCAGCTTTTGCTAGCGTGTTGATACCAAAGCGGTCGGCTTCTTTTTCATTACTACGGGTGTAGTTGATTTGGCTTTGCATATTACCCGCAGTCGTTGCCGTTAGGGCTGCAATGCCGGCTTCAGGAGCTGCAATTGCCAGTAATACAGAGGCTGCTAGTGCTGCAATGGTTGCTGGAGAGCGGCGCGCTTGGTCTTCCATACTACGCGCTAAGTGACGTTGGGTTACGTGCGCGATTTCGTGCGCTAATACAGAAGCTAATTCACTTTCAGATTGTGCATGCAGGAATAGACCTGAGTGCAAAGCAACATAACCACCAAAGAAAGCAAAGGCGTTGATGTTGCGGTCACGGATCATAAAGAACTGGAAAGGTGTCTTTACATCATTTGCGTTCGCGACCAGACGATGGCCAAGAGTATCAATATATAGATTTAGAACTGGGTCGTTTACGATAGGCTGGCTACTTCTGATGATGCGCATGTAGGCATCACCATAGATAAGCTCTTGGTCGATAGTGAGTGTGCCGCCAGCAGCGGTACCGATATCTGGTAGCTCCAAACTATTGGTATTCGCCATAGTTGGGGTGCTTAATGTAGCTGCGATGCATAAGCAAGCAATTGAGCGAGCGCGTTTAAACATATTAGTCAGTAATACTCCGTTTCTTCTGACAGTAAGACAAGTGCAATGGAAATTGGTTCTTTATCTGATTTAACCTTTGCCAAGTGCGTGCGCTATCATGAAGGAGGATGAATGAATGATGGCGCGTTTTCAAAAACAGATTACAATACGACCCTTATAATAAGCATCGAGCTCAAGAATGACACCTAATATTCTAGATTTACGCCAAGAGCGCTGTCCAATGGCGCTATTATTAGCCAAGCGTCACAGTGTAAAGTTAGAAGTAGGGCAGTCATTGTCAATTTATGTGTCTGATAACAGTTCGATGAAAGATATTGTTACTTATTTGTCTAAGCAAGCCTATGACGTCATCACTGAGGTTTGCTCTAATTACCATCATCTCCTCGTCACTAAAAAGGAATTGCAGTCAGATGCTTGAAATGGTCAATCGTTGGTATAAACGACGTTTCTCTGATCCCCATGCTGTCAGTTTGGTTGCCATCATTCTCTTCGGCTTTATTACGATCTACTTCTTTGGTCACCTAATTGCACCACTCTTGGTTGCGATTGTGTTGGCTTATTTGCTTGAGTGGCCTGTTACCCAACTTCAAAGACTCGGTGTTCCAAGAACGCCTTCGGTGATGTTGGTGATCATGATGTTCTTTAGCCTGATGTTGCTGGCGCTGTTTGGTTTAGTGCCTACCATTTGGGAGCAAGTGGGTAACCTCATCAATGATATTCCAAGTATGTATGGCGGCTTACAGAAGTTCATCGCGACGATTCCTGAGCGCTATCCTGAGTTAGCAAACTTGCAGATCGTTGAATCGATTGTGTCTAACGCGAAAAACAAAGCATTAGGCTTTGGTGAAAGTGTTGTTAAAGGTTCTTTGGCTTCTCTTGTGAGCTTGGCTACGCTTGCGGTTTACTTGATTCTTGTGCCGCTGCTGATCTTCTTCTTATTAAAAGATAAAGAAGAGATGATCAGCATGGCGAGTGGCGTGTTGCCTAAAAACCGTCGTCTAGCGACCAAGGTTTGGGTTGAGATGAACCAACAAATCTCGAACTATATTCGCGGCAAGGTCCTTGAGATCTTGATCGTCGGTGGTGTCAGCTACGTGACCTTTGCGATTCTAGATTTACGTTATTCAGCTCTGCTGGCTGTCGCGGTTGGCTTCTCGGTACTGATTCCTTATATCGGTGCGGCGGCTGTGACCGTTCCTGTCGCGATTGTCGGTTTGTTCCAGTGGGGATTAGAACCTCAGTTTTACTGGTTGCTTCTCGCTTACGGTATTATCCAAGCGCTAGATGGTAACGTGCTCGTTCCTGTTCTTTTCTCTGAAGCGGTGAACCTGCACCCAGTGGCCATTATTGTTGCCGTGTTAGTGTTTGGTGGACTGTGGGGATTCTGGGGCGTGTTCTTTGCTATCCCGTTGGCAACGTTAGTTAAGGCGGTTTGGAATGCCTTACCGAGTCACGCATTAGACGATGACCCCGAACATCAAAAGTAATTGATCTTGTTATAGAAAAAGGCCGAACATCCATGATGTTCGGCCTTTTTGCTCTTAGCTTAATAATTAGCTTAATGAGTGTTGCTATTGCCTTAGAAAGTGATGAATCTAAGTCATTAACTCACTCAAATCGCCCTTAAGCTTCTTGATTGAAGTAATCTAGAACCACTTCGTGGTGAGTCTTAGTCTTGAACTTGTTGAAGACATGTTCAATCTGACCTTCTTCATCAATTAGGAAGCTAATACGGTGCAGACCGTCGTAGATTTTACCCATGAATTTTTTCTCGCCCCAAACGCCAAACTGTTCAGCAACGCTGTGGTCTTCATCAGATAGCAGGGTGAAGTTTAGAGATTTCTTCTCAACGAAGTTTGGTAGACGTTTTACTGGGTCAACACTCACACCTAGAACAACCACGTTTAGGTCATCAAGCTGTGTTTTGATATCACGCAGGCCTTCCGCTTGCACAATAC
This sequence comes from Vibrio sp. 10N.247.311.49, assembly GCF_041467655.1. Lineage (NCBI taxonomy): Bacteria > Pseudomonadati > Pseudomonadota > Gammaproteobacteria > Vibrionales > Vibrionaceae > Vibrio > Vibrio sp. 10N.247.311.49. The sequence continues at coordinate 10,208 of NZ_JBFSVA010000009.1, read as the reverse complement.
AACCTGGAGTCATTGCTTTAGGGTAAAAATAGAAAAGTACTTTTTTACCTTTGAAGTCACCAAGAGATACGATATTGCCATCTTGATCTGGAAGAGAAAAAGCAGGTGCTGGAACACCAGCCGTTAGCGTATTCATGACATTTCCTTTTTAAAGACTGTTTTTGATAAAGTTGAGCGAGCCTTGGACTGATAGGCTCTGACACAGCGAATCGAATTCTTCTTGTAGCTGCATCAAGTTACATTCTGATTGCACAGAAGCGGTAATAGAGATATGGAATTGGTCGTTGTCGAGTTGAACCTTAGATTTATTGATGGTTCGTGCACTTAACGAATCGAGGCCGATGTTTCGGTCTGCGAAGAACTGGGTAAACTGCTCAGTAAGTCCGATTTTATCGTCTGACTCAACGAACACCTCTACTGTGTAAGAGTTCTCAATAACATCATGAGTTGAGGTTCGCTTCATAATCGTAATCAAGTCGTGCTCTTGTCCAAGCAAGGGCAAGGTGGTTTCAACGCGGGTAATGTTGTTTGCCTTTCCAGACAGCAGCATGATAAGCGTAAATTCTTCGCCAAACAGGGCGATACGGCTATCAATAATGTTACAGCCTGATTGGGTGACTAAATGAACCACTTGGTTGCATACACCTGGGCGATCAGTGCCCACAGCTGTGATTACTAGATGTTGAGTCATAAAATCACGTCTCTTTATATTCCATTGATTCATGCATGTTAGCACAGTTAGCTCGTGGAATAAGCGTGCGTGCGGGGCTTTTTATGTGCGACCTTGCTTCGAACATGCAACCAATGATAAGAATATCGAGCGCGTTAAAAAATGAGATAGAGCGATGAGAGCACAGCTTACTTGTTACTGACATCCAGTGATGTGCTATCCGCTAGATTGAGTGCAGGTTACCCAAATTCTAGGTAGAACGCCGTTAGAAGTCGTTTTACCTCAAACATACGACAATATTTAATGCAGATGTTGCCGGTAAGCCACTTTAATGTCTTGTGTTTATTGATTGGCTTACAGTAACATGCAAAAAGAATAAATTAAGGGAGATAGACATGTTTTCAGGAAGTATCGTTGCGCTAGTTACGCCATTTAATACAGATGGTGAAGTGGATTTCGACAGCCTTAAAAAGTTAGTTGAGCACCATATTGCTGCAGGTAGTGATGGTCTGGTTGCGGTTGGCACAACAGGTGAGTCTTCAACACTCACTATTGAAGAGCATGTCAAAGTCGTCAACAAGATCGTTGAATTTGCTGATGGTCGTATTCCCGTTATCGCTGGTACAGGTGCAAATGCAACTCATGAATCTGTTCTATTCAGCCGTTTGTTGAATGGTTCTGGTATTGCTGGTTGCCTGAGCGTAACGCCTTACTACAACAAACCGACTCAAGAAGGTTTGTACCAACACTACAAAGCGATTGCTGAAGTCAGTGACGTTCCACAAATTCTATACAATGTTCCAGGTCGAACTGCGGTAGACTTGTTGCCAGAAACGGTTGCTCGTCTTGCTGAGATCGAAAACATCGTTGCACTGAAAGATGCGACGGGTGATCTCGACAGAATTGCAATTCACCGTGAACTTTGTGGCGAAGACTTTATCTTACTAAGTGGTGATGACTTAACAGGCCTAGAATTTGTTAAGCGTGGTGGCGATGGCGTGATCTCTGTAACGAACAATGTTGCAGCCGCTGATATGGCAACCATGTTCAAGCTAGCAAAAGAAGGTAAGTTTGAAGAAGCGGAAGCGATCAATGAGCGTTTGATGCCTCTACATAAGAATTTGTTCGTTGAGTCTAACCCTATTCCCGTAAAATGGGCGGTTCATAAAATGGGTCTGATTGCTGAAGGTGGCTTACGTCTACCGCTGACTGAACTGTCAGAGCCAGCTCAACCTGTTGTTGCTCAAGCAATGACTGAAGCGTGCATTTACTAAAACGTATGAAGTGATGCCGAAGCGAACCTTCGGCATTTAGGAGTATAAATGAAGTATTCTCACCAGCTAGTGATTGGGTCACTGGCTGTTTTCGTTCTTACAGCATGTTCTGGCAACCCGACTCAACGTCGCCAAGCCAAAGATGATTTCGAATACTTAGAAACACCTGAGTTTTCACAATGGCAATTGCCTGTAGATGCTCAGCCTCAGTTCTACCCAAATTTTGACATCCCAAGCGGTGAATTCAGTGGTGGTACTGGTCGTGAAGTGGATATTCGTCCACCGCAACAGGTTCTTGAACTGATCCCGGGTGCTCGTGCTGAGCGTCAAAACGGTGAAGTGACACTATGGCTTCTTCGCGCAGAAGAGGCAGACCGCGTGTGGCAAACGGCTGTAGATATGCTGGCTCAACGTGGTATTGGTATTCGTGAGCAATCAGAGAATGAGATTGAGACCGATTGGGTAACTTGGGTTTCTGAAGATGAAGACGTAGAGATTGGTAGTCGTTACTCTATCTCTCGCTTCCAAGCAAACAACCGTCATGGCTTCAAGATTAATCTGATTGATTGGCGTGAAGGTACTGAAGAGAAAACAGTAACGGCAACCAATAAAGAGCGTTACAACGCGTTCCTGACCAACCTAGTTATGGCTAAGTACGATGAAAACCTTCGTGCTGAAGCGGCGCTGAAAGCGCAAGAGTTGGTGAAGCGTATTCCAATTTCAATGGGTGCTGACCGTAGTGGTTTCCCTGTGATTATTGCTCGTACGCCATACAATGTATTCTGGCAGCGTCTGCCTAACTTGTTGCCTGAAATGGGCTTTGAGCTTGAAGAACGCAATCAATCTCAGGGTACGGTGAAGGCGAAGTACGCAGCACCAGATGATGAGTTCTGGGAAGAAATTGGCCTACAGCCTATCGACTTAGCGCCAGGCACTTACAACTTCCTATTTGGTGACCTTGGCAACCGTACGTCAATCAACGTAACGGATGCATCAGGTAAGCCAGTAGAAGAAGAGCTGCTTAAGTCTATGGTTCCGGTATTAGCGCATATTGCTGACCAAACCAAAGATGACAAAGAAGCGAAAGCTGAGTAGTCATTCAAGCCGTCACAAGCTGAGTTAAATCAGCCTTGTGATTAGCAAAAGCAAATAAAAAAGAGGACACACTGTGTCCTCTTTTTTATTGTATTCGTTGTCATCAGGCTACATTGGTCAATCAAAATTGGTCAATCAAGCTGATTAGCCAAAGCAAAAGGCTATGCGTCTTTATTGTCTTTGGATTCTTCTTTTTCAGCTTTCTCTTGGTTAAGTTTATCCGAGCGATTGAGCTTATCTAAATCTCGCTCAGTTTTACCACGCCCCGTCAGATCCATATTGGCTGTCTGTTTGAGCGCTGCGATGTTACCCACAACAACGCTAACTACGATGATGATGATAACCCAAGGGTTTGTAAGCCACTCCAACATAAGCGCTCCTAATGACTGATATTCGCTACGAAGCGTGCATAGATCTCGTCTAGCTGCTCCATAATAATCTCATACCCTAATACTGGCTTAGATTGGAGTTGCTTGCCAAGTAAAGTCGGAGATAACTGTGATAAACACGACTCCGATACTTTGCGATGGCTGATATGCCATGGTTCGATCGCCACACCACCCAAATCTTGGCTGTAAGGAAAGAAGAAACCAAATTGTGCAGCATGAACTGATAGCCATTGGTAAAACGATTGCTGGTGGCCAGTAAGGTATTCCCATGGTTCTAATTGCAGCTGTGTACCTTCTGGTAAGTTGTTTCGAGCAAAGACATCAAAGTCACAACCCCAATGATGACGACTCGCGCCGGGAAGCGCAGACCATCTCAGGATAGCCGATAGCTTTTGTTGTTCGGTCAGTTTTGAAGCATCAAGAGGTTGGCTTTCTGAATCTAATATCGGAGCTTCGCCAGAAAACTTACGGTTCCAAATCAGAGATTGCCTTTCATAGTCGCGAAAGCCACTGGCAATCTCCATTTTAAAACCAGCGAGCTGAGCAGCTTCAATCAAATTATTCAGGTCATTCTTAACCTCACTGTGGACCAAGAAGGTCTTGGTGCCGATCAGGCTAGGCTCTAGATGAGAATCTGATTGTCCGGTAAGCTGCTCTGGTGTCATAACGAGTCTCTCAATAATTGGATGCTATGAATCGCTGATGAAAGACTATTTAGCGAATAGGTTCACTAATGTTCTTTCGTACATGTCAGTTAGCTTTTCTAAATCGGCTACCTTCACGCATTCGTTAACCTTGTGAATCGTTGCATTCACAGGGCCTAGTTCAACCACTTGTCCGCCCATACGTGCAATAAAGCGACCATCAGATGTACCGCCAGTCGTTAGCAGTGCTGGTTTCACATCATTGACGTGACCCACTGCATCAACAATAGCATCAAGCAGTGAACCTGCGTCTGTTAAGAACGGGTCGCCATTGAATGTCCATCTTAGGTCGTATTCGAAATCATACTTGTCGAGTGTCGTTGTGATGCGCTCAACGATGATGTCGTTGCTTAACTCTGTACTAAAGCGTAGGTTAAACTGAACATTAAACTCACCAGGGATCACGTTTGAAGCACCAGTACCCGCACTCACATTTGGAATTTGGAAACTGGTTGGCGGGAAGTAATCATTACCTTTATCCCACTCAGTTGTTGCTAGCTCATTAATAGCAAGCAGAGAGCTGTGTACTGGGTTGTTTGCTAGGTGAGGGTAGGCAACATGACCTTGTGTGCCTTTAATCGTTAGGTCGCCAGTGATAGAGCCACGACGGCCGTTCTTCACGACATCACCCACGAACTCAGTGCTCGATGGTTCACCAACGATACACATATCGATGTTTTCACCGCGCGCCATTAATGCTTCAACAACACGTACAGTACCGTTGATGAAAGGACCTTCCTCATCTGAAGTGATCAGGAAACCAATTGAGCCTGTGTGGTCTGGGTGTTTGGCAATGAACTGCTCGACGGCAACAATCATTGAAGCCAGAGAGCCTTTCATATCAGCAGCGCCACGGCCATGTAGGAAACCGTCTACGATAGTCGGTTCGAATGGCTTAGTGTTCCACTGTTCGATTGGGCCTGCAGGTACCACATCAGTGTGACCAGCAAAAGCAAACAGAGGCGCTTCAGTACCACGACGAGCCCAGAAGTTGGTCGTATCTTCAAATACCATCACTTCGATTTCAAAACCGAGTGCTTTTAAGCGTTCAATCATCAGGTCTTGGCAGCCTGCATCTTCTGGTGTTACCGATTGACGGCTGATTAGGTCTTTTGCCAGAGCCAAAGTTGGGCTATCTGTCATCCTTGAATTCCTTGTTTAAATAAAACGTCTAGTCATTAATTTTTAGGCGCTGATTCACTGATCAACGTCCTGTTGTCTGTCTATGTAAATACAACGATCTAAGCAAAAATAGCCGCGTATTGGTCGGCTTTAAATCCGATGTGAAGCTTACCCTCAACTTTTAAGATTGGGCGCTTGATCATTGCAGGTTGTTCAACAAGCAAAGTCACCGCTTTTTCTTCTGTTAGGGTGTCTTTCTGTTCTTGAGAAAGTTGGCGATAAGTCGTACCACGTTTGTTTAGCACAAGCTCCCAACCTAGCTCAGAGCAGAAGCTTGTTACTAGCTCTTCTGTGATGCCTTGTTTGCGATAATCGTGAAATTCGAACTCGATACCTTCAGCTTCGAGCCATTTCTTTGCTTTTTTAATGGTGTCGCAATTTGGGATACCAAACATGGTGATAGTCATTATTCTTCCTTTGAGTGATTTTATTTCATTGTTATGAGTTGAATCCTATCAGGAAGCAGCAACTCAGACAAAATAGAGTGATGAATATTTCATAGAGTGAAAAAAAAGCGTAAGAAAATGTCACTATTGGAGACTTATTGATCAGCCTCAACATGTTGTCAGCGAAAAAAGAAATAATTGAGCTGCACATATATAGGAGGTGTCAATGGAGTTGAGTCCTGTTTTTGCAAGGCGGCTATATTTAGCATTGTTAGTGGAAAGCCTTGATAGGCCAAATGTGCCTAAACTCATCGAAAAAACGGGGTGGCCTCGTCGTACTATTCAAGATGTACTCAAGGCGTTACCGGGGATCGGTATCGAACTTATGTTTGTTCAAGATGGGCGACGTCATAATGATGGCTATTACCAGTTATCCGACTGGGGGCCATTTGACAGTCAATGGGTTATCCAGCGTAAAGGCGATATAGCAACAAGCCTTGGATTTAGTGCATAAGCCAGCGAAAGCTGGCTTTCTTTTTTTAGAATAGAAATAGTAGGGAGCATCTCGCTAATATGAGTTGTGAGCTACCCCATTACGTTTCTATTTACTTACACAGATAGGCAGTTCCCAGCATAGTCACGGATGTGGAAAAATCTTGGGGAAGTGTGAATATCACGGTATCTGCGCCTAGCTCAATCGTATTCGACTTGAGTTGATTCATGGCGCCTTGAATCAATGTGTCATTTGGGTAAAACAGGTAGTTGTACCAATGGCCTTCGCTGCCTGTGACTTCCCCTTTATACTGACATTTATCGATATTAATCACGCCATGGTAATCCATTTGCACGTTGGCAGCTTCGCTATGAGGCGTTGATGTCGGTGTCGTGCAACCGAGTAACACGCTACTCATAGCCAAAGCGATTAATTCCTTTTTCATACGCTTATCCTGTTATTTCATCAAATAAATCGCGAAGCCTACCCAGCTTGCGAACAGTAGTAACCACGGCAGTTTAGTGGCGTGATTTGATGGTGTTTCAACACTTGTTTCGATCGTGTCTTCTTGGTGTTGATTAGCTTGTTGAGTCTGTTTTTCTTTCTGTACGCGCTTCTTCGCTTTATCGGCTTGGCGGCTGCGTTCTTTTTGCTGTTTCTTGTACAGTGCGATGCCTTTCTCGATACCCTGAGCAATCAGTTTAGTTTGTTCTTTGGTTTGAGCTGGCTTTTGAGTCGCTTTGGCTATCTTCAGTGCTTCCTGTTGAGATTCAACAGAGGGCGTATTAGTTTTGTTTTTCATACTGAGTTCGACAATTAAAACGGATTGGCTACTAAGATAACGCAAAGCTAGTTAAGTATGAATGATTTGCGTTAAAGTGTTGGTTTGAAAATAAGTGAAAGTGAGATTTGTGCGGTACTCCATAGAACAATACGACAAGCACGGCTTTTTGAAAGCTCCAATCTTGCTCTGGCTAGGTTGGTTGTTTCTTGCGAAAGCCTTGGTCGTTTTCATTGTTGCAGGCGCAAGCCGAGAATCGGGAACCGATATTCTTGAGATAATCTACCCAGACCATCAGATGTTTTATGTCGGGATCGCGTTGAGTGTGCCTAGTTTGCTGCTGATGTGGTTATTTGGGCTAAGATCGCCAGATAGAAAGCGCCTTAACAAAGTCGTGTCATGGGGACGTTGGGTTACCATGATGGCTATCTTGGCACAGGGCTCCCATACGATTTATTTAATCTATTTGGATAACGGATGGTTCCGTTGGTCAAATGGCATCACCCTATTGTTGCTGCTGTGGTTAGCGCTTTATCTAACCAATAGCCATGCTGCAAGGGATTGCTTTAAAGTGGTTGAGCTCGAAGACTGATTCTCATCAAAACATTTGTCCCATTCACAATTATACTTAGAATCTAAAACTGGAAGGAATAATCTATGCTTAATGTTTCAAATGAGCAGCCTAACGTTCAAAGTGCTATTTTGCCTGAAGCTGGGCCTTTCGCGCTTTACGTTCAACTTAAAGTGAACGCTAATACTGCTAATGTACTAGCAGAAATTCAAAAGCTTCCGACTCTAATCGACGAACTAAACCAAACTCAGCCTGATGCGAACTTAACGGCATCGGTTGCGTTCTCAAAAGCTTTTTGGGATAGGTTCGAGCAAGCAGCGCCCGCTGATTTGATCGACTTCCCTGTGCTGGGTGAAGGTGATATCACAGCACCGAGCACACTGTCTGACGTTCTGATTCACTGTCATTCAAACCGACATGATCTGCACTTCTTTATCTTGCGTAAATTGCTATCTGAAGTAGCAGCTGATGTTGAAGTGGTTGATGAAACTTATGGTTATCGCTTCCTAGACTCTCGTGACATGACAGACTTTGTTGATGGCACTGAAAACCCGAAAGACGCACAACGTGCTGAAGTCGCTATTGTGCCTGAGGGTGAATTCGCTGGTGGTAGTTATGTAATGGTGCAGCGTTTTGTGCATAACCTGCCAGCTTGGAATCGTTTGAATGTATCGGCACAAGAGAAAGTGATTGGCCGAACTAAACCTGATTCAATTGAGTTAGATGATGTTCCTGCGGCGTCTCACGTTGGCCGTGTGGATATCAAAGAAGAAGGCAAGGGGCTTAAGATTGTTCGCCACAGTCTACCTTACGGTACTGCTACGGGCGACCACGGCTTATTGTTCATTGCTTACTGTAACGTTCGTCATAACTTCGATGCGATGTTAGAGAGCATGTACGGCGTAACTGATGGCAAAACAGACCAACTGCTTCGCTTTACCAAAGCAGTGACTGGCGCTTACTACTTTGCACCTTCAACTGACATGTTGAGTGTATTAACGATTAAGTAAATCACCTCATCTGCAGCAAAGAAAGGGAGCCTCAGGGCTCCTTTTTTATTAAAGCTTTATATGAACTGGTCGATATAAGAGCAATCGTGAGTTTTATTCCTCTTTTTGTAAGCGAAGGTCTATGGCTATAACTGTCAATACGAATGTCTCGGCGTTAGTGGCTCAGAGAAACCTCTCTAACGCTAATAACATGCTGAACCAATCTTTGGAGCGCTTAGCTTCAGGGAGCCGTATTAATAGTGCAAAAGACGATGCGGCTGGCTTACAGATCTCAAATCGATTAGAAGCACAGATGAGTGGCATTGATGTTGCTGTTCGAAATGCTAACGACGGTATCTCCATTATGCAGACTGCAGAAGGGGCGATGAATGAAACCACTAATATCATGCAGCGCATGCGAGACTTATCCCTACAAGCGAGTAACGGCTCGAATAGTTCATCGGAACGAATCGCTATTCAAGAAGAAGTCACCGCGTTAAATGACGAGCTGAATCGAATTGCCGAAACCACTTCATTCGGTGGTAAAAAACTCCTTAACGGCAGTTTTGGGCACACCTCGTTTCAAATCGGCGGCAGTTCGGGCGAAGCTGTGCAGATTGGTTTGAAAAGCATGCGTACTGATGACATCAACATGGGCGGCTTTAGCTACGTTGCTAATGGCATGGCCAGTGATTCATGGGAAGTGAAATCAAACCAGAATGATATGACGATGTCGTTTACCGATCGTTTTGGTCAGCCACAAGAGATCACCATCAACGCGAAAGCGGGCGATGATATCGAAGAGTTGGCGACTTACATTAATGGTCAAACGGATCTCTTATCGGCTTCTGTTAATGATGACGGACAACTTCAGATTTATATGTCAGGTGAAGATACCGCGGGTACCATCTCTTTTTCAGGTTCATTAGCCAGTGAGCTTTCGATGTCAGCGGGCTATTACGAGTCAGTTAATGACATCAATGTAACGGATGTGGGTGGTGCTCAGCGCGCCGTCTCTATTTTGGATACGGCGATGAAGTATGTCGATAGCCATCGCTCTGAATTAGGGGCAATGCAAAACCGCTTTGATCATGCCATTAACAATCTTGAAAACGTTCATGAGAATTTGGCGACATCAAACAGTCGAATCAAAGATACCGACTACGCCAAAGAAACCACTCAAATGCTCAAGCAACAAATACTGCAGCAAGTGAGCACAACGATACTCGCTCAAGCCAAGCAAGCGCCGAATCTAGCTTTAACGTTATTAGGTTAATGAATTACCTACAATCTTATAAAAGCATTTCAGCTTGGCCGGTGCTTTTTGGCGAATAAAAATACAATTTCTCACTCGACTGACTTCCCGGCAACTTTAGCGATTTTCTCATCTTTTTTCGATAATTTTACGACCAGTCACGCTTTCTTCTGTTTTACCGCTATTTCTTTAAATTTGTTGTTTTTTTCCTAAAGGTTTCGCCAATCACGCCGTTATTAAAAGTAACTTAGAGATAACTACTTGGTTTTCCGAGACGTCGGAAACCGCTATACCGGAAAATCAATTGGAGAAGTCACCATGGCAGTGAATGTAAATACAAACGTTTCAGCGATGACAGCGCAACGTTACCTAAACAACGCAAACAGCGCACAACAAACATCAATGGAGCGTCTAGCTTC